>JAWKPF010000011.1 GCA_041390825.1 Thermomicrobiales bacterium | reverse complement strand
TTCCGCCTCCTCCAGATTGCGTCGAAACCGTTCCCGGAACGGCACCTTGACCGATGCGCCCATGCTTGCGTGGAGGCTCTGGATCGAACCAGAGATCTGCGCGACGAGCTCGTAGTTTCGTTGCGCGGCCGCCGTGCGCGCGATAGAAAGCAGCACTGTTGCCACCCCCCACTGATCGTCGAGGGCAAGCAGGTTGCGCAAACTGCGTTCGAGATAGGTCACCGCTGTCGCATAGTCGCCCTGCGCGGTCTTGATATTCCCGAGTACCCCGTCTGACATCGCGGCACCCCAGGGATCGGAGAGGGCAATGAAGCCGTCGATTGCTCGCAGCAGAACCTGTTCTCCTTCCGCGTGCTCGCCGCGCAACATGGCGACCACCCCGAGCTCCAGTTGGGAGGTCGCCACCCCCCACGGATCGTCGATCTCGCGAAAGAGTCGCAGGCTTTCCAACGCAAGGGTGGCCATCCGATCTTCGTCGTCGACATTGAGCGCCACCAGCCAGCGAAAGAGCAGCGCGTGCGCCAACTCCTCCTGATCGTCCAGCGAGGTCCAGACCTCGAGCGCGGTTTCGTGATAGCTCGCAGCAACGGAGTAATCCCCCATCGTTTCGGCCAGAGCGCCGCAACCGGTGAGCGCGCGGGCATACTGCGCTCCGCGGGTCGCTGCTCCCGGTAGCACAAGCGCTTGTTCGAGGAACCGCCGTCCTTCGACGGGATATGACCGCCACCACCAGAATCGCCAAAGCGCGCCTGCCAGTTGCACCGCGCGTGGACCGTCTGCCGTTTCGCAGAGCCACGCAAGCGCGGAGCCCAGGTTGTCATGTGCCTCACTGAGCCGAGCCAGCCATGGCAACCGGTCGGCGCCGCGCAGCTGCAGGAATGCGGCCTCGGCCAATTCGATGAAATAGTCCGCATGGTGGTCGCACGTGGTGGCCAACTCACCCTGGTTTTCCAGCTCCTCGATGCCGAATTCTCGAATAGTCTCCAGCACCGTGAAGCGCGGTTCGCCGACGAGCTCTTGTTGACGGATCAGGCTGTTGTCGACGAGCGCGCCAAGCATGTCGATCGCCAGGATCTCTGCATCGTCGCGGCTGCTCATCGCGTCCCGGTCGATCCCGACGGCAGTCGCTTCGAGCAAGGAAAACGACCCCACAAAGACACAAAGGCGCCGGAAAAAAGCCTGTTCGACGGGAGCGAGCAACTCATAGCTCCAGTCAATTGCGTTGCGCATCGTGCGCAGCCGGTTCGGCAGATCGCGCGGACCTCCAGTGAGCAGCGGCAGCCGACGGTCGAGCCGGGCCAATATCGCCTCAGGTGGCAGCACCTTGGACCGGGCCGCGGCAAGCTCGATGGCCAGTGGAATGCCGTCGAGTTGCTGGCAGATAGCCGCAATCGCCGGTCCGTTGGAGTCGTCGAACGAAAGTCCGGGAGCGACGGCGCGCGCACGCTGCATGAAGAGCGAAACCGCCGGATTTCGTTCGAACGGCTCTCGCGGGTCTGGCAGCGGCAGCGGTGGGGTTACGAATTCGACCTCGCCCTGTATGTGTAGCCGGACGCGACTCGTGACCAACAACGACAGTCCGTCCACACTCCCCAGCAGCCAAGCGATGTCTGGGGCGGCCGCTCCCAACCGTTCGAAATTGTCCAGAACAAGCAGCCATGGCGCATTCGAGAGCGCTTCGACCAGGGCGGCTCTCGGCGATTCGTGGGCGCGCTCCGGAATGTCGAGCGAGCTCGAGATGCGAGCAAGCAGCAACTCCGGATCGGCAAGCGAATCGAGCTGCACGATGCGAACCTGTCCGCCGTAGGGTTCGAAGAGCTGTTGCCCCACCTCGAACGCAATACGGGTCTTTCCGATCCCCCCTGGTCCGGTTAGGGTCACCAGCCGGACACCGCTTTGTTGGAGCAATGCGCGAATCTCGGCAACCTCGCGCTCGCGGCCGATCAGCGCTGTTGGCGGGATCGGAAATGGATTGTGCTTCTGGAGCGCGCTGACCGTCATGGGCGGTCTGGCCTTTCGGAGGCGGCTCGGCTCTCGCTGCGCTAGGTTGTGATGTTGCTCCGATTCTACTCCTTCGATGCTAGACGAAAACGCGATGCCTCATCGCCTGTCCCGGATCGTTGAAATCCGGCGAATTCAGGATGTTCGCCAACGATCGCGACGCCAGCATGGATGTGCGCGACAACGACCGATCGGTCATTGAACTTCACGGGTCGCGTCGGCTTCTTAGTCGAGGAGGAAACACACACCATGAAGATGGAGGAACCTTCCATTCGAACCGCGCGGCAGCGACCGCGCAAGTCCCGGCAAGCGATCCTCGCGGCTGCGATTGTTCTTGCCACCGCCGCGAGCGTCGCTCCGGCCGTTTCGGCGACGTTCGAGGAAAGCGTGAACGTCGACATCCAGACGCTCTCCGGCTCCATTACGGAGGCCTCTCGAAACGTCCGCGTGAAGCTTATCGATCGAAGCGTGATCGTTGCTGCACCAAGCGGAACGGCCGCGCGCACGGATATGGGAGCCGCCAGAACGCGGGAGCTGCCACTGATCACAACAGACAACGACGAGACCCTTTCGCCAACTTCGGAAGCGGCGCCGAATGCCGCAGCGGACTCCGATCTGTCTGCGGCCGATCTCGCCTATCTCGCCGAGCTCCGGCGCTATCGCGATAGCATCGCGCTGTCGCTCGTGTACTACGACCAGTTCCTGGCCGATGCCGATGCCAACGATCCCCGCCTGGGCGGCCACCTTTTCTCCCTGCTGCTGACCTGGTCGATGTTCTATGACGGGGTCGAGCAACTGAAGCCGACGCCGCCCTTCGCGGATCTGCACGCTCGGTTGATTGCTGCCTTTGCGCCGTTCGACGCGTTGGTCTACCAGATCGAGCCGGCGTTCGATAGGGTGCTCGCGGGCGAAACCCCGGATCAGCAGTTCGCTGGATACGACCCCGACAGAATGGCCGCTGCCGTCGCGGCAGCACGTGTCCCTATGGAAAAAGTGCTCGCGGAGATCGATCAGGTGCTGATCGATGCGGGTATCGACACGAGAGGAGCGGTAGCCCAATGACTGGAGAAACGCAGTTGGCACGTGATGGTGTCCGGCGACTCTGGGTGCGCGATCTCGCGGTCGTCGCGCGATTCGTTGGATTCCTGACGCTGATCGTCTTCATGATCGCCCTCGCGCTCATCGGATTCGACGCCCTCAACGACCTGCTGTCGCGTGGTTTTTCTTCGATCTCCAGGCCACATGTCTAGCCAAGGTTGCGCACCAGCTTCGCGCAGATGGGTCCTGCGGACCGAGCCCCCGGCCCGATCCGCACGGGCGCGGATATCTCCGTCCACTATCGTCGCGGTTGCTCTCGTGTTCGTCACAGGATTCGTCGTTGGCCAACTGCTTGCTCCGGCTCTCGTCGTGCAGCCGAGCTCTTCCGCCCGCGAACGCTCCAACGAGAACGCCGCGGGGATGTTCTACGAGGCGATCGATCATTATCTGGAGTTCGGAGATTCGGCGAAGCTGCTGAACATGCTCGATCCCGGCTTTGTGGATCACTCAGCGGTCGACCCGCAACAAGACGCCGCCAGTCTGCTCCGTTACTTTGGGGCCATGCGTGCCACATATCCGGACATGCGTATCGAGGTGGCACGCATGGTGCCGCGCGACGACCTCGTGGCGGTTTCGCTGACGACGAGTGCCGGGACTGCAACCAACACCGGTGGCGTCGTGTCCGATCGCCCGGCATCTGCTCCCGGCTATGAGCAGCTGCGAATAGTGAACGGAAAGATCGCCGAGCGCTGGGCAAGCGAGACCTTGCCGCCTCGATATGAATTGTTCGCCTCGCTGGATCTGCGCCACATGGCCGGTTGGTTTGTGGAATGCGCGGTGGAAACACTGATGATCATGCCCGGAGATTCGGAAGCCCGGCGGCATTTCTCACCGGCGTTGCTGATCGCAAGCTCAGGAGAGATCGCCCTGGAAATCGAACCGAAGCGCTCCCCCCATTTCGCGCAACTGCTCACCAGCGACCCCGGTAGCCCAATCGCACTCCAGCGGGGCACGCGTATCGACCTCCAAAACCAGAGCGTGGTGATCTTGCCGGAAGGTGAAGCCTTCCACGTCTGGAACACTGGGACTCAGGCCGCTTCCATCATTGTCGTCAGGATTCACCATCAATCTCCGGTCACCACACTCCACGATGACCAGAGTCCCTTCGGCGATCCCAACAGTGAGAGTGGGTCATTGCTGGCGTCCGGGTTGCTTCCGATGGGAACCGATCCGGATCGTCCCTACAACCTTTCCCTTGTGCGCGTCGCGGCAGCGCCGAACGAACTGCTGGCGGTCCATTCGGTCAGTGGGTTCGAGTATCTCATCGTTGTCGAAGGCAGTCTCGAAGTCGAGACGCACGACAAGCAGGTTGCGGTATCCAGGCTAGACGAGCAGACGATGGCAGCCCCTGGCGATCTGCTGCGCCTGCTGCCCGGCGAAGGAGTCTCGGTCACCGAAGGAACCCTCATGTCCTATCGCGTGGCGGCGGGAGAACCGGCAGCGCTCTGGATCATCTCGCTCACTCGGGCCATACGCACACCCGGATGAGGGCGAATTCACACCGAAAGAACCATCGCGGGATTGCTCCCGCCGGCCGTTCATTGCCGCTTGTCGATCGAGTCATGGCGAGCGAATTCGGAAAGCCTGGCGTGCCGGAATGCAAAAGCTGACGTTCGTGCCTTTCCACATGCTGCGCTTCGGCAACCGATACGCTCCGGGGAGTACCTTGCGAGATGCATGCATTACAGCGGAGCTCGGGTCCTTCGAGCGGAAACGCGCGTACAAATGAAAGCGATGCGTACCTCGTTGCTTTGGCCAAGCAGGACGTTCGGTCATTTGCGCCCCTCTATGAGCGATATCGAGATGATGTGCTGCGCTATTGCGTCCGTTCTCTCGGCGACCGGGAGGATGCCGCTGACGCAACACAGCAAACGTTCACCAACGCGCTTGCCGCGCTGGACAGATTCCAGGACGCGGATGATTCGTTTCGCGGCTGGCTCTTTCGGATTGCCCACAACGAGATCATCGATCGCCACCGGCAGCGAAGACGCCGCTCCGAACGTCCCCTGACTGACGTGAGCTGGGTATTGGATACGGGCCGGACTCCTGAGGAGTTGGCGATCCTTGCCGATGACCGCAACCAGGTCTCTGTGCTTCTCCTGAGCCTGACACCCGATCAGCGGCGTTGCTGCCAGCTGCGATTCGCCGGCCTGACCTACGGTGAAACCGCCGCCATTCTCGGGAAATCGGAGGTGGCCGTGCGTGCGTCGTTCTGCCGCGGGCTGGCGTCGCTGCGCACCCGCATGGGGGACGTTGAGAGTCTCTGATGACGGAAGCGCACTTGTCCGAGGCCTCATTCAGTCGCTTCGGGGCGGATCTTGCGGCGGGCGCCGAATGCGACCAGAGAGCAGCGACGATGCGGACCAGCTGCGGATACCCAATGGCATGACCGTCATTCGCAGCGATCCAAGCGGAGGGCCTCTCTGCGCCTGGAGATCGCCCGTTCGCTACCGACCCCCGCCGATCTCGAGAATCGTCCCCGTCACATACGACGCGGCCGGAGACAGCAACCAAACGACGCCTTCGGCAATCTCCTCAGGCTCTCCCGAGCGCTGCATTGGGATCGACGGCGCCATCCGCGCCGGACGTTCCGGATCTCCGTTGTCACCGTGCAGGTCCGACTCGACGAGCCCGGGAGCCACCGCGTTCACCCGGATACCCTCGGTGGCGACCTCGCGCGCCAGCCCGATCGTGAAGGAGTTGATGGCGCCTTTCGACGCGGCGTAGTGGACCCATTCATGCGCGCCTCCAGTCCTGGCGACCAAAGACGAGATGTTTACGATGACACCGCCAGTTCCGCCGCGTGCGGTCGACATGCGCCGCACCGCTTCCCGGCAGCAGAGCATCGTGCCGACAACGTTCACATCGAGCATCCGCCGCACCCGGTCGATCTCGATATCGCCTGCGTGGCTGAATCCTCCCGTGATCCCGGCGTTGTTCACCACTCCGGCGACCCGGCCGAACAGCGCATCGGCCTCATCGAACATCGCCACCACCGCGGTTTCGTCGGCCACATCCGCGCCGATGGCAACGGCCGTGCCTCCCGACGCGGCGATATCCGCGGCCACTCGTTCCGCCGCTTCCCGGCTCTTGCCGTAGTTCACCACCACCGGCCAACCGTCACGCGCTGCCGCCCGGCAGATCGCCGCCCCGATTCCCCGGCCGCCGCCGGTGACGATGAGCGCGCCCCTAGCAGGCAGCATGCGGCACGCAGCAGGCAGAAACCAATCTCATGTCCCTAATCCCCCCAATGCACGATTCGCGTAGTTCGAACCAATGTAGCCTCTTTCTGCGTGCTGCGTGCTGCGTGCTGCGTGCTGCGTGCTGCGTGCTGCGTGCTGCGTGCTGCGTGCTGCGTGCCGCGTGCTGCGAGCCGCGTGCAGATGACATCCGGCCGCCACCGCGCCATACTCGCTGCATGACGACTGTGTTCGAAACCGACCGACTGATCGTGCGCCCCTGGAGCGAGGCCGACGCCGAGGCCGCGTTCGCCATCTTTGGGGACCCAGATGTCATGCGTTTTGTGGGGGACACGGGTGAACCGCATCCCAATGTCGACTTCACCCGCGAGCGTTTGCGTGTTCGCAGCGAGCGATGGAGCGCCGTCGACGGCCTCGGCAACTGGGCGGTGGTGGAGAAACAAACTGGCGCGCTAATCGGCGGTGGAGGGTTGGCGGAACTCGATGAGATCGACGCGGTCGAAGTCTTCTATCACTTCCGCAAAGATCGCTGGGGCAACGGATACGCGACCGAGTTGACCATCGGTCTGATCGACTATGGGTTCGCGCATCTCGATCGATCGCGTCTCGTTGGGTTGGCCTATCCCGAGAACGCGGCTTCACTGCGCGTGATGTCGAAGGCTGGCATGACCCATCTTGGTCGTCGCCATGCCTACGGCGCCGAACTCGAGTACTTCGAGATCGCTCGTCCATCGACCGGCGCGCCGCGGTAACGCCCATCCGATCCGTTCCGTCAGCTCGGTCTACCGCATCGGATCCAGCACCAGCCGCACGTCGTCCAGAGTGGTTCGCGGGTTCATGAGCACCATGCGCGCCACCGATTTCCCATTCACCCGGGTGGGCACCACGAACGCGGTACCCGAGGCGATCAACGCGTTCGACCATGCCAGATAGTCCGCATCGTTCCAGCCCACCCGGCGGAAGAGCAGAACGCTCAGGTCTGGCTCGAGCAAGAGTTCCAGCTCCGGGCGCTGCCGAATCTCGGCCACGGTCTGCGCGGTGAGCGCAAGCACCTTGTCCACCGCCTTTCCATAGGCATCGCTTCCATGCGCCATCAGGGAGAACCACATCGGAACCCCGCGGGCCCGCCGGCTGAGCTGAACGGCGTAATCGGAGGGATTCCAGTCGTTGCGCTCGTTGATGACATCCAGGTAGTCGGCCGATTGCGAATGCGCTCGCCGCGCCAGCCGCGGATCGCGATAGAGCAACGCGCAACTGTCATATGGCCCGAACAGCCATTTGTGTGGATCGACGATGAGACTGTCGCTTCGTTCGACTCCAGCGAAGGCATCCCGCTTCGCCGGCGAGGCAAGCGCGGCCAGGCCATAGGCGCCATCGATATGCAACCAGATGCCCAGTTCCTCACAGATCTCGGCAATGCCGACCAGATCGTCGATCGCGCCGGCATTGGTCGATCCCGCCGAGGCCACCACGGCGCAAAGCCCGTCCGGTTGTTGCTCGTCCAGCACCTGTCGCAGTGCGCTGGCCGTCAAACGAAACGAACGATCGACCGGCACCCGTACCGGATCCATGTCGAGCACACGTAGGGCTTGCACATTCGACGAGTGCGATTCGCTGGAGATCGCCACCTGCCAGCGTGCTGGCTGGTCGGAACCGCGCCGATCGCGCGCGGTTTCACGCGCTGTATGCAGCGCCGCCAGGTTGCCGAGCGTTCCACCGGAAACGAACGTGCCGCCCGCCCCGGATGGATAGCCGGCCAAACCGGCGATCCAATCGAGCGCCTGATTCTCCGCGAAGACCGCGCCGGATCCCTCCATCCAGCTTCCCGCGTAGATCGAGGCGGCGCTGACGAAGAGATCGATGAAGACCGACGCTTGCGTTGGCGCGTGCGGAATGAACGCCAGGTACCGGGGATGATCGACGGCGATCAGATTCGGGATCACCGTCTCGCTCCAACGCCGCATCGCCTCGTCGAGTCCGAGGCCGTCCGGTGTGATCGAATCGGCGAGCTCCGCCTGCAGGACATCGACGTTGCCAATACCGCCCAGTGGCATCGGGTTCATCCGTTGCCGCTCGAGCACCTGTTCGAATATCGTCCGCGCCAATTGCTCCAACTCGCCGTCGAGCTCGTGCATGCATGCCCCCAGGCGGGCCCTGCGGCGGGTCCCGCGAATCATGAAGTGAAGATATTGCGTCAGATGGTAGTACGCCTGGCCCACCTGGGCGTAAGAGGATTCCAGCAGTGGTTCGTTTAGTGGAATCGCGGCACGTTCTCGAGTGCGTGAAGCGTCGACGACAGTCGTTCCCCACCGGAAGAATGGCGAGACAGCGATACGAATTCGCCATTCGGTTGATGCAATGCCCAATGACGACAGCTATGCTGGATTCGATTGAGTCTCACCGTTCGATACTGATTCAGGGGAATGCACGATGAGATGGGTTCGTGGAATGCGGCACGTCATTCCTCTTCTGGCAGCCACCCTGCTTCTTGTTGTTATCCTCGGTGGAGTTGCCCCGCAAGGAACTGCCGCGCAGGACGCTACGCCGGTCCCTGGTGCGGGACCCAGTTCGACAACAGGATCGCCATCGACCAGCGCGCAAACGTCTACCGGCGACGTCACCGCCGCGCAACAAGAGCTGGCCAACCGGTATGCGCCGATCGCCATGCTGAAAGCCCAGGCCAGCAATTGCGACAAGGCCGGTGAGGGCTACTTTCCAGTCACCGTCGATTTCCTCTTCGACAATCCCGACATCGCGCTCAAGGCCAAGGGAGACGGTGATGCCGACAACGATGTGATCATCGCCCAGGGGATCACCCCCCAGGATCTTGTCAATGCTGGCGAGAACACGTATCTGGATTTCCCGGGCGACCCGCGCAATCCCGGGTGTGAGTTCGAGACGTACTTCAAAGCCAAGGTTGCCGAACTTGGGCTCGAGCCATCCACCTACGTCCGCTTCATCGTCGACGAAGCCGCGCGCCGCCTCTATGTCGAATACTGGTTCTATTACTACTTCAACGATTGGAACGATACCCACGAATCCGACTGGGAGATGATCCAGCTCACGTTCAACACAACCTCGGTCGAGGAAGCGTTGACGATGGATCCGATCGAGGTTGGATACGCCCAGCATGGGGGCGGTGAGCTTGCCAAATGGGGCGACGAAAAGCTCCAGATGGATGGGACGAATCTCGTCGTCTATCCGTCTGCTGGTTCCCATGCAACCTACTACGGCGCGCATACCTTCATTGGCTGGGGGGAGAACGGCACCGCCTTCGGGTGTGACGTGACCACCGCTCCGCACAATGCCACCCCGCTGAACGCAGTTGTCATTCCCGATTTCATCGATCCCAACGGGCCGTTCGCCTGGGCGCTTTTCGAGGGCCGCTGGGGCGAACGCGAGATGTCCGTTTTCAATGGCCCGTTCGGGCTCAACCACGGCAGCAAATGGAACGATCCCACCGAATCGTTCTCCACCTGGCGCTACTCGACCCTCAAGGTTCCCGACAGTAAAGCCGGCGGCCTCAACGCCACCGATCTCTTTTGCAGCCTCTCCAAGTGGGGTTCGAAAGCCACCATCTACATCGGCTCCTATCCCTGGTTGACCGGCGCGATTCTGCTTGCCATCCTCGGGTTGATTGGCCTGTCCATCTATCGGGTCTGGGGTTACTTTATGGAAGCCCTCGACATCTACGGCAACGAAATTCGCACGTTCCTCGGCATTGGCATGATGGCCGTGCCTGTCGGCATCGCCTTCAATGCGTTTTCGTACCTGCTGCGAAAGCTCCCGCCGATCGAATGGATGCTCGATTGGCTCAATCAGTCGGCAACAGGCGACCTCGCCCTGGCTGCAATCGTCGGCGGGGCGCAACAAGCCGCCATGACGCTGGTCATCGTGCCTGCGGTCATCTTTGCCATGAAGGAGATTCGCCAGGGAATCAAACCCGGCGTTTGGCGGAGCCTGCGGCACGGGCTTCGTTACTTCCCGGCCATGATGGTGGCGCTCATCATTTACGTCGTCGCGTTGGGCCTCGCGGCGTTCTCGTTCGTCCTCATCCCGGTTGCGATCTACGTCGCGGTCCGCTGGCTCTTCTATCCGCAAGCCATCGTGCTGGACGAAGGGCGCCCGGGATGGAAGGGACTTCGCCAAAGCTGGGCCGTCACCAGGGGGCAATGGGTTCGAACTCTGGGGTCCACCATCGGCTTCCTCATCCTGGCGCTCGTGCCCGGTCCGTTGATCGGCGTGATGATTCTGATCCTTGGCGGCAGCCGCGTTCAGTTTGCGAACATGGTCAGCAGCTTCCTCTATGGGCTCCTGCTGCCGCTGGCGTATATCGGACTGACGATGGTCTATCGCCGGCTCAAGCGCGAGCCGATCGTCGAGCCGAGCATGCGTACGGCAGAGCTCCATCCCGAAAAGGCGCGCAAGCTCCCAGGCAGCGACCTGGATTCGGTCTGGGGTCGATAACCAGGCGCATCGAGACTGAGGGGCGCGCCCGCGCGTCCCCCAGTGAACGACAAGCCAATCGATTGCCACACGTCGAGCGTGATCCGGAATCATGTCCGCTTCGTATCTTGTGCACCTGCATGTGCGAGATCCACGCTCCACCTTCAGGGCGCGCCGGGCCCCACCGCTTCCCACTCCTCCCCGGGGCCCGGCGCAATCCTCATCGCTCGACGCGCAACCGGGCATAATCTCGTGCATGAATCGCACGCTGCCCTCCACCAGTACTGATCGCCCATATCTCACGGCCTACGATGGCGCTGCTCGCATCTATGCCGAGAACTTCGCGGCGCTGCTTTCGATCGTCCAGCCGGTCGAGACCCGCCCATTCCCGCCTGGCATCTGGCAGCACTTTCCCAACCGGCGCAAGTGGTATCGCACGACCGATGAGTTCTATGTGCTACAGGGCAATCCCGAGGCCGTGCTCGAGGCCATTCGCGCCGCCGGAGCCGGTCCCGACCTCGTCATCGATGTGATCGGTTCCGACCCGGAGCAGGACGATCCCGTCTATCAGCGCGCCGGCTTTCATTGCGATGACGTCGAGGTTCTGATGGACCGGCCCATCACCTCCGCGGACGCCGATCGTCCGGATGATCCGCGCGTCGTCGCAACGCTCACCGACAGGCAGATCGAGAAGCTGGCCGAATCCTGGAACAGCGGCCGAACTGCCAACGGCTATCAGCCCATCCGCGCGGCGCACAACACCGCTCCAGGATTGGTGCAACGGTTCATCGAAATCGACGGCGAAGCCGCCGCGTATGGCCGCGCCATGATCGTCGACGGCGAAGCATTGCTCACCGATGTCAACGCCTTTCCCGGATTTCGCCGCAGAGGGCTCGGCCGCGCCATCATGGAGTCGCTGCACAGCGGCCTGGCGCGTGCGGGGGCAACCCGGGTGGTCCTCACCGCGACGGAAATGGGGTTGCCACTCTATGAGCAACTTGGTTACCGCACGCTCGCGCAGGACTGGATCTACGTTCCGCGCGAATCGTCGTAGCCACGTTCAGCGAATCGTCGCGTGCAACTCCGAAATCGTAACGTCTGGATCGATCGTGAGGCCGGCACGCGTGGCCGCCGGAACGATCGTTCCAGCCGAAAACGCCTGCCACTGCTCGGCGGTCTCCCAAATGTCGATCACGCGCAGCGATCCGTCTTGCTCGAAGGCGTAGTGCGCAATCAGCCCGGGAACCTGATCGGCGCTTGCGCCAACCAGATCGGTTTCGGCCATGACCGCATCATAAACCGCGATCTTCGAACCCGGAAATCGCATGTCCACAACGACTGCCATGATGAATCCCCCTTGTGCGGCGCTTGCCAACGACGGACCAATGTTGTTTTGAGATGTGCCAATCTCCTACGCGCCCGCGGCGGTGACCTCCAGCACGCCGGCGTCGACCGCTGTGGCGGTGCGATAGCCATCGGCGCTTTCGACTTCGGCGGCGACCCGGATCAGGCGAGGACCGGGATCGGCCGCTGCGCGCACGACATAGACGATACCGGTCTGGGTGTAGGTCCCATCTCCGGCAGTCGGATCGCCGAGCGTGGCATCGTCGAACAAGAGCGTGGTCGAGCCGAAATTCGTGTCCACGGCTCCGTTGGGCAGGATTCCGCTGAACCCCACGCCCATCAGCTCACCGGCCGTTACGGTCACGTCGGCAGAGATGGCAAAGGTGTCCTCGTTGTCGCCAAGCACGACCGAGGTTGGATCGATGGTCACGTTCTCGATCACGGGCGCATTCGGCGGTGGCGTGGCGAAGGTCAGAACGGCCAGTTGCTCCGAGAGATTCACGCAATCAGCGCATTTCACCGTGCGCATCGCATACAGGACGATCGACGCTGCGGCATCCATGGTCGCGCGCGGCAAGCCGTCGGGTATCACCGCCTCGTGCGCTCCGCCCACGCCTTCGATGGGGGCCGCCAGCAATGTCGTGGCCCCGGTCGCGGTTTCGATCAGGAGGCCGTTGGGAGCGACCAACAGCTGCGTTCCATCCTGGGTCAACTGGATTGGATCTGACTGGTTGGTCGGCAGACCCGTGGCGAGAACCGTTGCGGTTCGCCCTGCTGCCGGCACGACCGACAGTTCACTGACCTGCGTCTCGGTCAGCAGCACATCCATGGCGGCCGTCGCTCCGTCTCCGCTGATCGCCACCCGTTGGACAAACGCGGCTGGCTCTCGGAGTTGCACCAGCCCACTTCCGTCGATAGTGGCGGAGAAGACCGTTTGCAGACCCGCGACATATGCGCCGAAGACGACTCGGCTGCCGTCGTCCGAGATATCGAGTCCCTGTGCTTGCAAGCGCAACATGCCGATCTGATCGGCAGTTGTGCCCGTGAGGGGCGCCAGTTGATCCGGCCCTGCGACGAGACGTAGCCCCGAGCCGTCGATGTTCATCACATAGATGCCGCGCACCAGCGCCTCACCTGTGGCGACAACCGTCACATCACGGCCAATGATGAAGGCCACGCGGTCTCCAGCGGCGGTCAGCCGGGGCGACGAAATCTCGTTGCTGCTGACTTCCAGGATCGGCACGCCGCTTCCGCCAGTGGTCGTCCGGATCTGGACAGAATCGGTCGAGACGATCGTCGAGCCGTCAGCGCTGAGATCGACCCACGTACCGCAAAAGCACTTCGGCGTGAAGGAATCGACCTCCGCCAAGCCGCTCCCGTCGGCTCCAATGCGATACACCCGATTTGGAGTAGCCGGATCCTGCGAACCTGGCGAATCGGTGAAGACAGCCACCTGCCCGTCGGCGCTCAAGACCGGCAGGCCCACCGAGCCCGTGACACTCGAATCGATGTTGGTGATTTGTCGGTAGTAGTACGTCACGCCCGCTTGTGCGGACGCGCCATGCGGGAGCAGAATTCCCGGCAACGCAACGATGAGGGAGACGATCAGGGTCAGAACGAACGGCAAACGGCGGCCGGATCGAGGCATAGCGCGACCTCCAGACGGAAACGACAGACCGGGACGGGGAGCGACGCGTGGTTTTGAGAACTGACTGGATGGTACCGATCAACTTGACGAAATACAAGCCCCTTGCCGTTGCCCTTTTCACGCTGTTCGCCCTGCTGTCAGCGTTGGCGCCCGTTTCCGTTCCGGCCGCGGCCCAGGCAGTCGACCCCGTGCTGCAAGAGCTGGCCGATACGTATGCACCCGTCGCCATGTTGCGCGATCAGGATGGCTTTTGCGACAAGCAGGGCGAGGGCTATTTCCCCGCCCCGGTCGACTGGATTTTCGGCAACCCGGACATCCATTTGCGTGCTGACGCCGGGGGCGGCGTGGCCGACGATCCGATCATCGCCGAGAGCTTTGCACCCGCCGATCTTGCCGCCGCTGGCCCCGGAACCTATATCGATTTCCCCAACGATCCGCACCGTCCCGGATGCCTCTACGAGCGCTACTTCAAGGACAACGTTGCGCGGTTTGGGCTCCAGCCCACGACGTATGCGCACATCGCCATCGACGAGGGAAAGCGTAAGCTCTATCTCCAGTATTGGTTCTGGTATCTCTTCAACGACTGGAACAATCTGCACGAATCCGACTGGGAGATGATCCAGCTCGTCTTCGATACGACCGACCCGGCGGAGGCGCTCGAATTCGGCCCGGACGAGGTTGGCTTCGCCCAGCACGAGAGCGGACAGCTCGTCCGCTGGAGTGACGGCCAGCTCCAGTTCGATGGAACGCACCTCGAGGTCTATCCGGGAGCCGGTTCCCACGCCACCTACCCTTCATCCGATCTTTTCATCAGTTGGGGCGAACATGGCAGCGGATTCGGCTGCGACAACACCACCAACCCCCTGACCGCCACCCCACTCAAGGCGGTGGTCATCCCCGATCCGGCCGATCCCGCGGGGCCGTTCGCCTGGACGCTGTTTCAGGGCCGTTGGGGGCAGCGCGGCGAACCGCTCTTCAACGGACCGCTCGGGCCGAACATGAACGAGAAGTGGCTCGATCCGGAAGGGGCCATGACCAACTGGGCGACGACAGCGCTTACGGTGCCCCAGGGACCGTCACTCGGGCTCGATGCCACTCGTACCTTTTGCTCGATTACGGAGTACAGCTCGCGGCTCGTCGCGAATGTGATCGACAAGCTTTGGCTCGCGGCGATCATTGGTGTAGCAGCGTTTGCGCTGCTCGCCTTTGGCGTCTACCGCATCTGGCACTACCTGCTGGAAGCGCTGGATATCTATGGCAACGAGCTGGCGACGTTTCTGGGTATTGGAATCATCGCGATCCCGATTGGGCTCATCTTCAATCTGTTCGTCCAGATGGCATCTGGCTACTACCCCTTCGACCAGGTGCTTGGGTGGACAAACAATTCCGGTGGCGCGGCGTTCACCGCCGCGAGCATCGTCGGCGGTTTGCAGCAGGCGGCCATGCTCCTTTTTGTCGTCCCGGCCGTCGTGCAGGCGATGAAACATATCCGTCGCGGACAGCGCCCCACCGTGATCGGCAGCTATCGCGCTTCGGTCCGGCACTTCGGCACGAATGTCACCGGATGGATCATCTACTTTGTCCTGCTCGCCTCGGCCGCGCTCACCGTCGTCATGCTTCCCTTCGCCATCTACTTTGGCATCACGATGCAGTTTTTCATTCAGGCCGTCATCCTCGAGCACGAATCACCGGGCTGGAACGCGCTCATCTGTAGCTGGCGCACCACCCGCGCCCAGATCCCACGCACCCTCGGTCTCACCATCGGCTTCTTGATCATCGCGGTGCTGCCCGGACCCATCGTTGGGCTCACCTTCCTCATACTTGGAGGCAGCCGCGTCCAGTTCGCCAATCTCGCGAGCGGGTTCCTCTATGCCCTGCTCATCCCCTACGCCTACATCGGTCTTACGATGGCCTGGCGCCGTCTCCGTGGCGACGCCATCATCGAACCCCAGATGATGACGCGCCGTGTTGCCCGCACCGACGACGTCGAGCTGCCGGCCGATGTTGTTTTGTAGAGGGTTGGTCCGGAGGCCAGGGTTCAGAGTCCTGAGTCGAGAGCCCTGAGTCCTGGGACGGGAGGCCCCACGTATTGTCTCAGGGCTCAGGACCCCGAACTCAGGACTCGAAACCCAGGTCCCGCAGCCGCGCCATGCGGCTCACGGCGTTGTCGAGCAACGACGCGAACTTCCCCCGATCCTTGGCCGAGAACGGCGCCGGACCGCTGGTGGGCAATCCCATCGAGCGCATCATCGCCGCCATGTCCCGCGCTGCCACGGCATCGCCGATGCGGGTGGGAGAAAACTCGTTCCCACGAAAATCGAGTGTGCGCACCCTGTTTTCCAGGGTCCGCTGCGCCAGCAGGATGTCCGCGGTAAGGACCAGATCGGACGGTGTCGCCTGTTCCACGATCCAGTCATCCGCGGCGTCCATCGCGCCGGGCACCACCATCATCCGCGCGGTGAGTCCTGCCATGTCCGGAATTCGCAACGGGCTGTTCGCCACCACCACCACCGGCATCTCGTAGCGCGCCGCGACCTTGTAGACCTGCTCTTTCACCGGGCAGGCGTCCGCGTCGAGATAGATGGTCGGTGAGCGATTCATATTACGGACGTGTCTGATGCTGATCGGAAAACCAAATGCAGCCCAGAGCGCGAACCCCAGGCTGCTGTACCGATGTGGCGGATATGGCTCGCTTATCCCCGCCGCTCGATCGAAACGATCTCGATCGGTGGCGTCAGATGCTGACCTTCATAGGGCGACGTGTTGATGGCATGGACGACGTCCATCCCGTCGACCACCTGACCGAAGGCCGCAAAACCCTGTCCGTCCGGATTCCGCATCCCGCCGAAATCGAGATCGGGCTGATCCCCGACGCAGATGAAGAACTCGCTGTTGGCGCTGTCCGGCGTCAACCGAGCCATCGAAATCGTCCCGTCCAGATGCTTGAGTCCGGTAACGGTCGTCCGCTCGAGCGCGATCGACGGCGCATCCCGGCGCGGGTAATCGTCCAGGCTGGCCACGCCGCCCTGAATGACCGCAATGCGGATCGTGTCATCCGGCTGGTTGTCCGGGGTGACGGTGCGATAGAACCGGCTGCCGTCGTACGCTCCTTGATCGACATAATCCAGGAAGTTCTTGGCCGTGCCGGGCGCATGCTCGGCGTCGATCTCGACCGAGATCGTGCCAAGCGGTGTCTTGATATCGACGATGGGGTTGGTGTTGGTAGTCATGGCAGGGAGTCTACGAGAGGCGAGCGGGGTTAGGCAACGGGCGGAGGGCGTTAGGCAACGGGCGAAGGGCGGTAGGCAAGAGGCAATAGGCAATAGTCGGGTGTGCGTCAACGGTGGCGTCTACCGCTGCCGCGAGCTGTGCTCTACTTCGAATCTCCTGTTGCCTGTTGCCTTCTGCCTCTTGCCTTTTGCCTTCTGCCTCTTGCCTTTTGCCTGTTGCCTTTTGCCTGCCACCCCTTACCCCGTCGTCACCGTCAATTCAACACTCGGCGGGTTCCGTAGTGTCGACGCGATCACGCAGTACTTCTCAGCGCGTTGCACCAGTCGCTCCAGCCGGTCGGCGGGAGCGTCGGCTTCGATATCGACCAGGATCCGCAACGCGGTGAACCCCACCGGCGTCTCAGGATTCGTTCCCATGGTGCCCTGGAAGTCCATGTCGCCTTCCACACGCACATTAGCCTTCTTCAGCTCGATTCCCATTGCAGCCGCGACCATGCGCAACGTGATCTCCTGACATGCCGCAAGCGACGCCAGGAAGATATCGCCGGAGCAGGGGAGCGCTCCTTCACCGCCTGCCAGCGGATGGGCGCTCGAGTCGAACCGCCAGCTCGGATCGGCTTCGGCGGCGATCGTCACCCGCATTGGGTCGTTGCCTTCGGTCACACTGTCGACGGCGATTGTGATCTTGCCGGCATCAGGATCGGCGGCAAACCGCTCCTTGATCGGCGCCTGCCGTTCGCGAATGGGGTTTGGTGCGCTCATTGTGTTGTCCTGTCAGTCGAACTGATAGCGATCCCGACAGCTTAGCAGGGCAACATGCCGCGCCGGTGGGCTGCTATCGGTCGCCAGCCTGCAGTACGAAAAGAGTCCTCATGACCCCACGACTACGACTGCAATTGACACCTTCTGTTAACCTGAGATTCTCACTCCCGACGCGACGTAATGTCCCAGTTGGCATGGAGAGGAGGAATCCCATGGAACACGCGCAGACCGGAGCGACCGTTCAGCCCAAGCTGGAAGCGCCCGATATTCTGACGGAGGTCATCGCGCATCTCTGCGAAGGGGATTGCCATGCCTTCGGCGACCTGGTCGAATGGTGCGAGGCGCGCGGCGACTGCACTGTCGCCGTCGTTTGCCCCTCCTGCTCCCGGCAGTGGATCATCGACGACGACGAGCTCGATGAACTCAAGCGCTGGACCGCCGTCAACGGCACAGCGCTTGGTTGTGGAGTATCGTTCGAGGCATAGACTCTCCGAAGGCTGTCAGTCATCAGTCGTCAGCCCTCATTGGAGGCGATGGCGATCTGGCCGTGACCGTGGTGACGACTGATAGCTGACAACCGACGACGCTCGGTGCGGGGTTTTCATCGTGCGCTCCACCGACATTCCACCGTTTGTTGCTCGTTGGCTGGGAACGGTTCCCGCCGCGCGCCTCGCCGAGATCGCGCCGGACCCAACCGCCGCCGCCATGTTCTCCGCCGACCTCATCAACGGATTCTTGCGCGAGGGCGCGCTCTCGTCAGAGCGTATCGATCGCATCACCGTACCGGTGCTGGAGCTCGTGCAGCGCGCCTGGGACCACGGTATCCGTGACTTTGTCTTTCTACAGGACGCGCATCCGGCCGACACCCCCGAATTCGAGGCGTATCCCGCGCACGCGATCGCCGGCACCAGCGAGAGCGAGATGATCCCGGAGCTGGCCGCGCTTCCCTTCGCCAGTCATTTCACGATCATCGAGAAGAACTCGTTGCATCCCGCGATCGATACCGGCTTCGATGCCTGGCTGGACGCGCACCCGAATCTTCGCACCGCCATTGTGATCGGCGATTGCACCGATCTTTGCGTAACAGCGTTGGCGATGCATCTGCGGTTGCGCGCCAATGCACGGGGCATCCAGGGGTTTCAGGTGGTCATCCCGATCGATTGCGTCGAAACCTTCGACATCCCCGACGATCCCGGTCTCCCACCAGGCCGTGCGCATCCCGCCGACTTCTTCCACGCCGTCTGGCTCTATCATCTGGCATCGAACAACATCCGCATCGTGCGGACGCTGGCGTAGAGAAGAGATTGGGGTCCGGAGGCCGGAGTCCTGAGCCCGGAGACCTTGGTCCTGCGCCTTGAGACACCGGGTCGAGGAGCGCTAAGTCCGGAGCCGATTCGTTCGAACATCTCCGGGCTCCGAACTCCGGCCTCCGGACTCAGAGCCCGGGCCGGATACGTGGAGAACGCATGAGCCAAAGCAATTCCCATGGCTTCGTGGATGATTCGGGGGAGATTCGGGGATACCAGGGCGATCATGCCTTCCTGCCGGACTCGACCGCGCTCTACCTCGATCTTTACCACCTGGACGCCGCCTACATGGCCTGGAAAGGGCATCACACCGGCGCGGCGACCTTCGACCTCTATGTGCGTTCCAACCCGTTCGCGGGCGGTTTCATGCTGGTCGCTGGACTCGAACCGGCGTTGGACCTTCTCCAACGCTTCGTCTTTACCGATCCCCAGCTTGCCTATCTCGAAGAGATCAAGCACTACGAGCCAGCCTTCCTGACCTCTCTCAGCCAGATGCGCTTCTCGGGAGACATTCTGGCCATCCGGGAAGGGGAGATCGCGTTTCCAAACGAGCCATTGTTGCGAGTGACGGCGCCCTTTCATGAGGCGCTCATTCTCGAATCCGGCTTGCTGCGGGCAATCGGCGTTTCGACCCTGATCGCGACCAAGGCTGCTCGCCTGACACTGGCTGCCCATGGCGCCAGCATTGCGGATTTCTCGTTTCGGCGCGCGCATGCGCCCTATTTCGCAACCCGCGCTGGATTCATCGGGGGATGTGACAGCACCTCGTTCGTCGCGGCCGCCATGGCGTATGACATTCCGGCCAGCGGAACGATCCCGCATGCGCTGGTGCAGGCCTATCCAACAGAGATCGAAGCGTTCCGGGCGGTTGCCACCGCCCTGCCGCGCTACAGCCTGTTGCTCGACACCTACGATGTCGCCACCGGCATCGAGCATGCGATCGAGGTCGCCAGAGAAGAGGACCCGCGCACCGGGAATCGCCTCGTGGCTGTCCGGCTCGATAGTGGCGATCTGGTTGCCGACAGCTTCCTGGTGCGCGAGCGGCTCGATGCAGCCGGGTTGACCGATGTGCGGGTCCTGGTTAGTGGCGATATCGACGAGTACCGCATCGAAACGATCCTTGGGGCGGGCGCGCCGGTCGACGGGTTTGGCGTTGGCGGCAATCTCGGTGTCGGACTCGGCACGGTTGCCAGCGGGACCGTCGGCGGCGTCATCGGCGCGGTCTACAAGCTGGTCTGGTTCGACAGCGATCCCGATCAGCCCGCGCGTATCAAGATCGCGGGCGACAAGAGCACCTGGCCCGGCCGCAAACAGGTCTACCGGCGGGATGACTACCGCGGAGATGTCATTGCCCTCGACGATGAACCCGCTCCTAGTGACAGCCGCGCATTGCTCGAGCCGATCGTCGTGAGCGGCAAGCGCGTGATACCGGAAGAATCGGTCCAGCAGATTCGATCGCGAGCGTTGGAGTCGCTCGGCGCGCTTCCGCCGTACCTGCGCGAGCTCACTCCCGAACGGGCCTATCCGGTCGCGTTTTCAGAATCGCTGTTGGCCCTGCGGGAGGAGACCATCGCGCATTACGAAGCGGGTCCGGAGTCCTGAGGCCGGAGTCATGAGCCTTGGGACGACCGAGGCACATCCGGCAGAACACCGCCAGGAATGATTCCCAGCAAGGTTCGAGCGGCTCCTGACGTCATTCACAGACCCGAGTCCGACACTGAGTGCAGTGGACATCCACTTCCCTCCCTTCCCAAGCGGACGGGCCGCTCCCGGAAACGGTCGAGCGGCCCGTTTTCGCATTGAGCGCGATTCATGAATAGCGCGATTGCGTGGCCGGCATCCCCATGATAGAGTGTCCGGGCTGTCGGTTCGCTACTACATCTGGTAGTTAGCGAAGCAATTGGGAATCTGGTGCGAATCCAGAGCTGCCCCGCAGCGGTAACGAGGAACCACCGCCATCACATGCGCCAGTCGAACCGACTGGGAAGCGATGGCCAGTAGGAAACCTGGTCGGAAACGACCAAAACGCCTCGAAGTCCGAACACCGGCCGATGGCTCGCGCCGCGAGGGCGCGATGTGAACCCGGACCTCCGCGGGGAGGTTGGCGGGGCGAGCTGTCGGCACTCCTTCCGGGCGCCGGGTTCGCCGCCTTCCATCGTTCCGCGGAAACCAGGTCGCACACGAGGGTGTGAGGGTTCGCGCTCGGTTCCTGGCGTTCGCGTCAGATGAATCGGGTGCGTTCGACGTATCTCCACGTTCCTCGATCTCGTAGAAGGTGCGGTCGCGCGTATGTCGCCGGCCGTTGGAATCGTGAGCGCGGGAGGTGCGCCAATGTCCATCGTTCGATCCAGTTCCCACGGCCAGCCGACAGACCAGGGCAATCACCGCATGCGTTTGCAGGTGTCCTCGGGCTCGACGCTCAGTTGGGATTGATCCGATGCCAAACGCTCGCTTGCCCGGGCTGGGCGAGACCGTTGCTTTCCTGGGCGACCTGACCGTTTCGGTCGCCCGCATCTGCGGTAGTGAACAATGGATAGAACGACAAGGAGACGATCGGATGGCGGTTTCGACAATCGCGGGATTTCCCCGCATCGGGCGTGATCGGGAGCTGAAGTGGGCAACCGAGCGGTATTGGTCCGGCAAGTTGGGACAGGATGAGCTCCTGGCCACTGCCGCGGCGTTGCGACAAACCCATTGGCAGACGCAACGCGACGCCGGTATCGATCTCGTTGCTGTGAACGACTTCTCGTTCTACGACCAGATGCTCGATATGTCGGTGCTCCTCGGCGCACTCCCTGAGCGGTTCGGATCAGGACCGGTCGATCTGGATACCTACTTCCGCATGGCGCGCGGCGAACGACAAACCGGGGGCGTGGCCGCGCTCGACATGACCAAGTGGTTCGACACCAACTATCACTACCTGGTGCCCGAGCTGGCGCCCGGTCAATCGTTCCAGATCGGCTCGGACAAGCCGTTCGCCGAGCTCGCAGAAGCCCAGGCGCTGGGTTTGACGGCGAAGGTCATCCTTGTTGGGCCGGTGACCTATCTGCGACTGGCCGAAATGAACGATGGCAGCGATCCGCTCGCGCTCCTTCCGTCGCTGCTTCCAGTCTACGGCGAGGTCATTGGACGTCTTGCCGCCTCCGGGGCCGATTGGATCGAGCTGCACGAACCGGTTCTCGTCCGCGATCAGGACGCTGCCGCCGGTGCAGCTCTACGAACCGCCTATCAGTTCCTGGGCGCCTCGGCAGCCCAGACCAGGATGCTCGTCCATGTTCCCTATGGCGATCCGGGTGTCCATCTCACCACGTTGCTCGATCTGCCGATTACCGGAATCGGCCTCGACTTCACGCGAAGCGAGGGATTGCTGCATCGGGTGCTCGACACGCCATGGCCGGCCGGACTCGCGCTCGGCGCAGGGATCGTCGATGGGCGCAACATCTGGATTGCCGACCTTGCCTCGGCGCTTGCCGACCTTCAGCTTCTTGCAACGCATATCGGCCGTGACGACCTGCTCGTCACCACGTCGTGCTCGCTTCTGCATACGCCCTACGACGCTTTCCGTGAAACCGCGCTCGACCCGGAACTGCAATCGTGGTTGGCCTTTGCCGAGCAGAAGCTGCGCGAGATCGCGATTCTGACCAACGCGCTCAATGGGCTCGATGAATCAGCCGCCATTGCGGCAAACCGGGCCGTGCTGGACGCGAAGGCGACCTCACGACTGCGCACCGATCCAGCTGTTCGTGCGCGTGTCGAGGCGTTGCGCGAACCCGACCGGCGACGGGAAGCCCCCGCCGCATTTCGTGCCGCTGCCCAGGCGCCCGTGCTGGACCTGCCACCACTCCCAACGACGACGATCGGTTCGTTTCCGCAGACCAACGAGTTGCGTAAGGCGCGGCGTGCGATGGACAAGGGGGAAATCACACCCGAAGAGTACGACGCCACCATCGCCGCCTCGATTGCAGCCACGATCGCGTTCCAGGAGGAGATCGGTCTGGATGTGCTCGTCCATGGCGAGCCCGAACGCAACGACATGGTGCAGTACTTCGCCGAGCAACTGAACGGCTTCGCCGCGACCGAGCACGGTTGGGTCCAATCCTATGGCACCCGATGCGTCCGTCCCCCGATCATCTTTGCCGATGTCTCCCGACCGGGGCCCATGTCGGTGCGCTGGTCCACCTACGCCCAATCGCTCACCGAGCGTCCGGTCAAGGGGATGCTCACCGGGCCAGTCACCATGCTCAACTGGTCGTTCGTGCGGGACGATCAGCCGCGCTCGGCTACTTGCGAGCAGATCGCGCTTGCCATCCGGGACGAAGTGCAAGACCTGATCGATGCCGGGCTCACGGTCATCCAGATCGACGAACCTGCTCTGCGTGAGGGGCTGCCGCTCGACCGCAGCGAATGGGGAGCCTATCTGGACTGGGCCACCGCATGCTTCCGGCTGGCCGCTGCTGGTGCGCCTCCGGAGGTCCAGATTCATACCCACATGTGCTATTCGGAGTTCGGCGATGTCATTGCAGCGATCGATGCGCTCGACGCCGATGTGCTTTCGATCGAGAACGCTCGCTCGGCGCTGGAAATGCTTTCGGTCTTCCGCGACTTCGACTATCAGAAAGGTGTCGGCCCGGGTGTCTACGACGTGCACTCGCCCAAGGTGCCGTCCGTGGACGAGTTTGTGACGGTGATTGCCGCGACGGTCGACTACCTCGGTCCCGTGCGCGTCTGGATCAACCCGGATTGTGGGCTCAAGACCCGGGGAGAGCAGGAAGTTGCCGATTCGCTGACCAATCTGGTCGCCGCCACCCGGATCGTGCGGGAGTCTCTGGCCAACGGCGCGAGCTGAACTCGATCTGCTCAGCGGCGAGGACTGCGCCCGCGTGGTCCTCGTCGCTCGTGGACTTGCCGTTCTGGACGAAGAGATCGCGCAAGGGGCGAAATCGTCTCGCACGATCTGGGATCGAACACGCACAATTCCCCATCATGACGACCCGTCTTCGCCAAGTGTTGCTTTTCCCCATTCTGGTGGCGTTCCTCGTCGTGTGGGCGTTCCCGAGCCCATCCGCTGCCCATCCTGCCGACGAGTTGCTCCAGCATCTTCAAGTCGATCTCTCCCCCAAGTCGATCGAGATCACGATCTCGATCGGTGGCGGGGTTCTGGCCAAAGAGTTCCTGATTGCCGATCTCGACCAGGACCAAAATGGCGCTGCCTCCGCGGCGGAGATCGCCACCTGGAGCCAAAAGTTCGTTCAGCACCTGGCGATCTCGATCGACCGCCGCCCGATCCCGCTCGATCCCGCCAAAGCGAGTGTCACGGTCCCTGATCTGCAAGCCTTCCACGCCGGTGTGCAGCCGATCGAGGTGCGCTTTCGGTTCCCGGCGATTGCTCCGGCAGATGTCGAGCAGCTCATGATCGTCTCCAATACCTATCGAGCGTTGCGTTCCTCCTATACCTTCGCGGTCAGCACCAGCGATGGCATCGGTATCGTTTCGCAGGGATGGCCCTCGGCAGAGAACCGCGTCGCATATGGGCTGGGCATCGGCTCTCCGGCGGAGAAATCCGAAATCAGCGCCAGCGCCCTCGCGTCCACCAGGCTCGGCGCCCGAGCCGCTGAGCTCTTCGGCCGCGAGCGCACCCCCACGTTTTTCCTGGTCTTGCTTTCGACCTTCGCCGTCGTCGGCGCGCTGCATGCCGCCCAGCCCGGCCATGGCAAAGCGCTGGTGGCCGGGTATCTGGTTGCGACCCAGGGCACCATGCGCGATGCGTTCGCCCTGGCCGGGATCGTCACCTTCACCCACACCGCCGGGGTCTTTGCGTTGGGAGGGCTCACCATCGCCGCCAGCGCGATCTTCTTGCCGTCACGCGTCGTTCCGATCATGCAGGTCGTCTCGGCGCTGCTGGTCATCGGTTTGGGACTCAGCTTGATCCGACGGGCCTACCTTGGGATCAGGCACAAGCATGTACACGCGCACGATGCGCATCACCATCACGACCACGACCATGCGCACCATCATCATCACCACGATCATGCGAGCCTGACCGACGAGGAACACGCCCGGCTCCACCTCGAGGAGGCGCTTGCGCTGCGGGACCGCACGTCGCTGCGCGATCTGCTTGCGCTGGGGATTGCGGGGGGAATCGTTCCGTGCCCGGAAGCGTTGGCCATTCTCCTGCTGGCCATCGGCTTGCATCAGGCGTGGCTCGGCATGATCTCCATCGTCGCCTTCAGTCTTGGGCTGGCCGCCGTGCTGGTCGCGTTCGGGGCGGTGGTGGCGTTCGTGCAATCCCGCTCCTCGACCATGCTGCAGCGCCTTCCCGGAGGCGATGCGAGCGTCCCTGGGAGAACCGTTGCCACTGCGGCCCGGCTTCTTCCCCTCGCCAGCGCTGTGCTCATTACGACCGTCGGGGTCGTCATGTTGCTGGCGGAGCTGGATTAGGTGTGGTTCGTGGTCCAGAGCCCGGTGTCCCGGGCGTGTGGCGGTTGTCTCTGCTGGAACCCGGAGCCGAGGGCAAGCACAGCGCATCGGTCCGGAAAATACATTGACCCGGTCCAAAGACCGGGTCAATGCGGGAAGGGGAGGGGTGGAGCGTGTGCGGCGCTCCACTGGGCTTGGGAGAGAGCATCGATTTTGGGGTGATGCTCTCAATGCCGTATACGTGGGGCGGTTCGATTCGGATTCATTCGGATTCACGCGAGTTTCCACGAGACACGATCCGGCCAAATAGGCGACTATTCTCATATCGGAGTCGGCCGGTGGCACGTGTCGGGGAGGGACATGTCTTTCGCGCAATCGAGCCTCAGCGCTTTTCCCCGTCCCCAAACGTCGCTCATCGGCCGCGAAGCCGAAATCGCCGCCATTCACGATCTTCTGCATCGGCCGGATGTCCGCATCCTGACCCTCACCGGCCCTGGCGGCGCCGGGAAGACTCGCCTCGCGTTGCACGTCGGGTTGACGACCGACGGCTTTTCCGACGGCCGGTGGTTCGTCGAACTGGCCGGACTGTCCGATCCCTCCCTCATCCTGCTCCGCATTGCCCAGGCTCTTGGGATACGCGAACGCACCTCCGATACGGCTGGCGATCAGATCGTGGAGGCGCTGCAGGGTCGGGAAACCTTGCTCGTGCTCGACAATTTCGAGCATCTCCTGGACGGAGCTACGGAGCTTTCTCAGCTCGTCTCACGCATCGAAGGGCTGATGGTGCTGATCACCAGCCGATCGCCGCTGAATCTGGCGCACGAGCATGTCTTCTCGATTGGCGCGCTCGATGTGGCCCCGGATGGCCAGATCGGCCACAGCGAAGCCGCAGAGCTCTTCCTGCAACGCAGCCGCGCGATTCGCCCCGGCTACGATCCCTCTCCCGCCGATGTGCGCGCGATCGAGGAGATCTGCGCGCAGCTTTCCGGGTTGCCGCTCGCCATCGAGCTGGCCGCTGCGCGTATTCGCGTGATGGCGCCCCAGGCGCTGCTCTCCCGGCTCTCGCAACCGCTGCGGCTCCTGTCCGCGGGGCCGACCGATGCGCCCGATCGGCATCGCTCCATGCGCGATGCGATCGACTGGAGCTATCGCCTGCTGGACAACAAGCAACGAGCATTGCTGCGGGAGATGGGAGTCTTTGCCGGGTCAGTCCCGCTCGACGGGATCGAAGCTGTTGCCACCGCCGCGGGAATCGGCGAACCGGAAGAAGCGGTCGATCTCATCGAGCGGCTGGTCGATGCCAGCATCATCGAGCCAATCGAACGGGAAACCAAACCCCGATTCCTGCTCTTCGCTGCTGTGCGCGAATTCGTCCTTGGCGAACTGGAGCAGCTGGGCGAGTTGCCGGCGGCGCGCGAGCGGCATGCCGTTTGGGTCGAACAGATGACTGCTGCCCTTTCCCGCGAGTTTGCCGGTCCGCGAGAGCATGTGGTTTTTGCCCGGCTCCGGGTGGAGCTGGACAATATCCGCGCCGCGCTCGACTGGTCGCTCGAACGCGGGGACGTGGCGCGCGCGGCACGTATTCTGGGCAACCTGGGCGACTTCTGGTCCTTCGGTGGCCAGACCGACGAGGGCAAGCGCTGGTTCGAACGCATCGACCCGCGGCGCGACGACAGCGAATTGACAGAACGCGATCTGCATCGCTATTGGGTCGCGGCGGGACTCATTGCCTGGGCAAGCGGCGATGCAGCGTTGGCGGCGGAGCGGTATCGGCGCTCCCATGACATCGTGCCAGCCGATCGCGCAGCCCAGGCAACTGCGTTGATGTGGCAAGCGCAATCTGCCTGGTATGCCGGCGATTACCAGGAGATGCACCGGTTCGCGCAGGCGTCCCTGGCCACAAGTCCCGAACGCAGCATCCCATGGGCGGCCGCGCAAACCCTGCTTGGCATTGCGGAGATGCGTCTCGACCGGCTCGACAGCGCGGAGGAGACCCTGCAAGTCGCGCAAGAGCGTCACGCGCATATCGGGTTTACACGCGCGTCCATCTGGACCCTGCAGCTGCTGGGCGATCTTGCCTTCCTTCGCGGCGACTATCCGGTCTCCGCTCGTTGGCATCGCGAGAGCCTCGCGCTGGCGCTCGAGTCAGCCAATCCGTGGGGTATCTTCGAAGACCTCTCCGGGTTGATGGCGATCGCGCTCAAGCTCGGCTATACCGAGGAAGCGCTCGAGTTGCTGGCCAGCGCGGAACTCCTGATGACCTCGTCCTCAGTGGTGCCGCGTGAGGGATCCTGGCTTTCGTCGGAAGATCGCGCTCGGCTCAAGGCAAATCTGGCTCCTGACGATCTTCGGCTCCTTGCCCAGGAAGCAGCTGCCCAATCGTTGCCACAGCTGGTGGCACGCGCATCGGAGATCGCGGCGCAGATCGAATCCGGCCAACGACGGCCCGCGCGCCCGAAGGCGCCGGTCAAACGCACGCCACAGGCGCCCAACGCGTTCGATCTTTCGCCTCGCGAGCAGGCCGTGCTTGCGCTGCTCGTGCAGGGCAAGACCGACCGGCAGATCAGCGCGGAGTTGAAGATCAGCCACGGAACAGCCCGGAGTCACGTTGCGCATGTGCTACAGAAGCTCGACGCCCGCAACCGCGCCGCGGCCGTTCGCAAGGCGCTGGAACTCGAACTCGTCTGAAGCGACCAGTCGTCTGTCGACCGCCTCGACGGCCGCTGACTGACGACTGAGTACCGCCCGCCGACGGCTCCGTTCTACCCGCTGGACAGCGACTCCCAGACCCTGGACACTACCGCAGCGATTCGCGCTTCATCCGGCGGAACTGACTTTGTCCTTCGAACCGTCCAATCTCAACCGATTCCCTCGCCCACAGACCTCGCTGATCGGACGGACCGAGGAAACCGCGGCCATCCATGGCCTGTTGGCGCAGCCCGGTGTTCGGCTGGTTACGCTCGTCGGTCCCGGCGGTGTGGGCAAGACCCGGTTGGCATTGCATGCCGCCCTGACGGCGCCGGGATTCGAAGGCGGTCGCTGGTTCATCGAGCTTGCGGGTGTTGCCGAGCCGTCGTTCGTGCTTCCCACCATCGCCCAGCAGCTCGACCTGCGTGAGCGTGGAGCCGATTCGCTGCACACGCAGATCGCGGAAGCGCTCGATGGAGCCAGCGCCCTGTTGGTGCTCGACAACTTCGAACACCTGTTGACCGCGGCGCCGCTCCTGTCGCAGCTTCTTTCCCAATCGCCCGGTTTGAAGATTCTCACCACCAGCCGCGCCAGGCTCAATCTTGCGAACGAGCAGGTCGTTGCGCTCGGCCCGCTCGGTCTCAGCAAACCTGCAGCCGGAACTGGCCACAGCGAAGCCGCCGAGTTGTTCGTCCAGCGCAGCCGCGCGATTCGCGCGGACTACGCGCCGTCGTCCACCGAACTGGATGCGATCGAAGCGATCTGCGCCGAACTCTCGGGCGTTCCCCTCGCGATCGAGCTTGCCTCGGCCCGGACGCGCATCATGGCGCCCCAGGCATTGCTGAATCGCCTGTCGCAGCCGTTGCGGATTCTGGCATCTGGCCCCAATGATGCGCCCGAGCGGTTGCGCTCGATGCGCGATGCGATCGACTGGAGCTACCGCCTCCTTCCCGAGGAACAACGCGCCGTTCTGCGCGCCATGGGGGTCTTTGCCGGCACCGTCCCGCTCGATGGGATCGAAGCGGTGGCCGAAGCATCCGGTATTGCGGCACCCGGCGAAACGCTCGATCTCATCGAACACCTGGTCGATGCGAGCATGGTGGAAACCGCGGAGACGCCCGACGGCGAGCCGCGTTTTCTGCTCTATCCCACGGTGCGCGAGTTCGTCACACTGGAACTGGAACGCGCCGGCGAGTTGGACGCCATGCGAGAGCGCCATGCCGCGTGGGTCGACATTCTCACGACGCGTTACGAGCCGCTCATTTTCGGCCCACGCGAACACGTTCTGTATGCACGCATGCGTGCGGATCTCGACAACATCCGCGCCGCGCTCGCTTGGGTCTTCGAACGGGGAGACCAGCGGCGGGCCATTCGCATCGTCGGAAATCTCTGGGCAGTCTGGGCATTCAGCGCGCAGGGAAGCGAGGGGCGCCGTTGGAACGATCGAACGCTGCCGCTGATCGCTACCTGCGACGCGGAACCCGCGGAAGTCTGGCGGCTTTTCCATAGCGCGGGCATTCTCGCCTGGTCGCAGGGGGAACCGACGCTTGCGCTCGAGCGGCATCAACAGGCGCTGGAGGTCGCGGTTGCGTTGGGCGATCCGGTCAAGCAGGCGATGTCGCTGCTCTGGTCGGCCCAGGCGGTTTGGTATCAGGGCGACTATCACCGCATGATCGAGCTATCCAACCAGACCCTGGCATTCCAGAAAGAGGCTCCCACGTACGCCGCGGGCGCCATCGATCTGATCGGCATCGCCTACATGCGGCTTGGGCGGCTCGAAGACGCCGAACGCGAACTCAATCTGGCACTGGAGGAGCAGTCAAGGTATTCACAGTCGCGTGGGGTGATCTGGACGTTGCAGCTGCTGGCCGACCTGGCGCTCCAACGCGGAGATTCCACGACCGCCGCGCGCTATCTGCGGGAGAGCCTGCCCCTGGCACTGGAGACCGAGAATCATTGGGCCATCTTCGAAGCGCTTTCCGGATTGATCACGATCGCATTGCGTCTCGAGTGGACAACGGAAGCGCTCGACCTGTTGGCCAGCGCCGAACTCATGCTCACCAGTTACGCGGTGCTGCCACGCGAAGGCACCTGGATTTCCGATGCCGATCGCGCTCAACTGAGAACGCATCTCCAGCCAGACGATTTGCACCGGCTGGCAGCGGATGCCGTGGGGATGACCCTGGCCGAGTCGGTGACACGGGCGGAAGCGATCGCCGGAGCGATCGAAACGGGCAAGCGCATCGAAGGGTTGTCGCTTCGCGGAAGCGCGGATCCGGAACGCCCTGAAACGTTCGACCTCTCACCGCGGGAACAGGATGTGCTGGCGTTGATGGTGCAGGGGATGACCGATCGCCAGATTGGCGATGCCCTCTTCATCAGCCACGCCACAGCCCGCACGCATGTGGGTCATGTCTTGCAGAAGCTCGACGCCCGCAACCGCGCCGCAGCTGTCCGCAAGGCACTGGAACACGAGCTGGTGTAGCGATTCGACGCCCGATCACCGCGCCCTGGGTCCAGACGATACAGAACCCGAATCCCATTGGCAGCGTGTGGCGACTACGCAATTCGACGGCCAGTTTTGGTCGGGGATCGGACGAAAATACATAGTACGACCGATGACACGCCGCGCTTGCGGGTGCATGCTGGTATCAGGGCGCATGGCATTCTGGCCAGCGCGATCGTGAAGGAGGTGTTCCGCCTGGCCGAAGATCGAAGGCAGGCAGATCGATCGAATCGAAATAGGCGATAGATGTAATAGATGCAAACGAAATAAGAGGAAAAAGAATGATACGTTTGAGAAATCCGTTCAAAGAATCGGTCTATCTATTGATTGCTGCGAGTGCGCTGTTTGCCGTGGTTGCCATTGCCGCGCTTCCCGCGGCTGAGAACGAAGTGCCGTTCGTTTCCAGCGCCTGTGTCGATGGCCTGGTTTGGGACGGATACGCATGCGCTCCGCAGACGGTCGGATCGATCTCCGATCTGATCCAGCCGACTCCAGGGAATGTGTCCTCGGCGCAACTCTTCTCAGGGCAGAGCATGCCGGTCGAATCCGCGGAGATAGGCTCAACGCCCATCTTGTTCGGCATCGATCCGGCTACGGACGTATCTGCTGGCCGGAAATAGGGACGTCAGTTCGGACGAGAACGTGCGGCAGATCGTGGATCGGCCGTGCTGCGCATGTTCTGGAGCGGCTGTGTCGGCACTGGGTTGCCTGTGCAGCCGTTCCAGATGTGAGTTCGAGATACTGGGTTCATCGACGTGCGCAACATGGACCCGTGGATTGCCCGCCAGGAGGATGTCGCGCTATGCCGGTGATTCTGCCGTGGGCGGAGGCGGCGGAAGCGACTTCCCCGCACGCAACCCGAGCCAGATGATCGCTGCCGAAAGGAGCGCCGCCAGGATGACCGTTTCGATGGGGCCCGCGTGGAAGTACTCCTTGACTACGTCGTCGTGCAGGATCATGCGTGTCGCGGTCAACACGAGCACGACCACGCCGACATAGAGCAGGATTGGCAAGCGTCCGAGAATGCGCGCTACCAGCTCGCTGCCCAGCATCAGAATCGGGATCGAGAAGATCAAGCCGAAGATCAGCAGTCCCAAATGACCTTCGGATGCGCCGCCGACCGCGAGAATGTTGTCCAGACTCATCACGAAGTCGGCCAGGATGATGGTCTTGACGGCGGCGATGAGCGACTCAGCTTCGGAAACGTTGTGCGCGTCCTCATGCGGGCGCACCAGTTTGTAGGCGATCCAGAGCAGCAGCACGCCGCCAATTGCCCGCAACAGGGGGATATCCAGCAACAACGCTGCCAGGATGGTGAACGTCACACGCAGCACGACCGCCCCAAGGCCACCGAACAGGATCGCGCGTTTGCGGGCATCGGGCGGCAAGCTCCGCGCGGCCATCCCGATCACAACCGCGTTATCGCCCGAGAGCACCAGATCGATGAGCACGATGCTGGCGATCTTGGCGATGAAATCAGCTTCCATTCAGAAATCGCTCGAAACGGGCGCACGTGGCAAGACGGCCCGAATGACCGATTTCACGCCCACACCCATCAATAGTAGTGCACGCCCCTGGAATTTTCGGAGTTCCGCAACTCAGTTGCTGGTTGTCAGTTGTCAGTCGTCAGTGGCCGGCCGCCAGTCGTGGGTCGCATTGCCCATTGCCTTTTGCCTGTTGCCTCTTGCCCGCTGCCTCTTGCCTATCACCCACTACGCCGGCAGGATCATCCGATCGAACACCATCGCTCCAAAAAGCAACGCCAGATACCAGAGCGAATAGAAGAATGTCTGCCGCGCGAGCTTCTTGGTGCCCTTGCGATAGAGCCCGTATGCCAGTGCGAGGAAGATCGCATTCAGCACCAGCGCCGAAACCAGATAGATCTCACCGAGTCCGAACGGGGTAATGAGCAGAGACACCGAGGCCAGGAGAAATGTATAGAGCAAGAGCTGCTTGCGGGTTTCCTCTTCGCCGACGACGAGCGGGAGCATCGGAACCCCGGCGCGGTCATACTCGCCCTGCTTCAGCAACGACAACGCCCAGAAATGCGGTGGGGTCCAGTAGTAGATGATGGCGAACATCAACACCGGCGCCACGGCAAGCGATCCGGTCACGGCTGCCCAGCCGACCAGCGGCGGGATTGCCCCTGCCGTTCCACCGATCACGATGTTCTGTTCCGAACGGCGCTTCAGGTAGTAGGAATAGACCACCACGTAGTAGAAGCTGCCCAGGGCGGCCAAACCGGCCGCGAACCAGTTCGTTCCAAATCCGAGGATCAGCACTGCCAGCACGTTTAGGGCCAGCCCATAGATCAGCGCGTTGCGCGGGGAGATTTCTCCGGTTGCAGTGGCGCGATGCTGTGTGCGCGACATCTTGCGGTCGATGTCCCGGTCGATATAGCAGTTCAGCACGTTTGCGCCAGCGGCCGCGAGCAACCCGCCCAACATGCCGGCAACGACAATGCGAAACGGCGGGAGCCCCGCTGCGGCCACCATCATGGCGGCGAGCTCGGTTGCCAGCAGGAGTGTCAGGATCCCCGGCTTGGTGAGCGCGATGTAGTTGTCGATTTGCCGCCGAAGCGGAATGGCCGGTGCCTGCGCTCCCGATTCGTGCGTGGCGGGTTCCGCCACACGGCTCAGCGTTGTGCGCACGGTCGGATCGGCCGGTTGTGGCTCGACCAATCCATCGAGAAACGAGCGAAATCTGCCGGTCTGTGATGCCATCTGGGTTCCCGCGGGTAGACTGAAGCAACGCCAACGCCGCATCTCCCGCCGATGCTGGGGCGCATTGGGATGAATTGTACGCTGCCGCCCTGTTCCGGAGAGTCCTCGATGGATCGTGATCCCGCCTCCTACGCCGGCGCTGTGCGCGCCCCGGACTTCCCCGGGGACGCCGTTTGGATTGGCAGCGCGCCGATCCAACTCTCCGAATTGCGCGGAAGGGTCGTGCTGCTCGATTTCTGGACCTCTGGATGCATCAATTGCATGCACATCCTGCCCAATCTGCACCGGCTGCACCTTGCGTTCCCTGATCAGCTCCAGATCATCGGCGTGCATACGCCGAAATTCTCCGCGGAAAAGGATCCTGATCGCCTCGCGCTTGCGATCGACCGGCTCGGTATTCATCACCCCGTCGTCTCCGATCCCGACTACGCCATTTGGCAGTCATACGCTGTCGATGCCTGGCCGACCCTCATCTTCATCGACCAGCGAGGGCGTGTCGTCGCGCGGCACGCTGGCGAGTTCGACTATGACCGCGTGCATGCGTTCATCGAAGCGCTTGTCACCTCGGCCGAAGCCGTGGACCCGGCATCGGAGCACCCACGTTCACGACCGGGATCGCAGCAGCAGGACCCGGTGGAAGATAGCGAGCGAATTCGCTCTGGGCACACCACGCTGCGTTTCCCGGCCAAGGTCGTTGTCGACCCCATCCAGCACCGTCTTGTCATTGCCGATTCCGGCAATCACCGCATCCTCATTGCGACGCTCGACGGCATCGTCCTGACCACGATCGGCACCGGTCTCCCAGGGGCCGATGACGGGGATTTCTCCGTCGCCACATTCACCCATCCCCAGGGGATCGCGTTCAGCCCGGACGGCCAGTCGATCGTCGTTGCCGATGCCGGAAACCATCTGCTTCGTCGTATCGATCTTGCTGCCGGTACGGTGAGCACCGTCGCCGGCACCGGCCAACGCGGGTTGCCTGCCGTTGGTGGCCCAGCGCGCGAAATTGCTCTTGCGTCACCCTGGGATGTGATCTGGTTCGAGGAGCGCTATCTGATCGCCATGGCGGGTCTGCACCAGGTCTGGAGCTACGATCCTGCCACCGAGCGTCTCGCAATCATGGCCGGAACCGGGGTCGAATCGATTCACGATGATCGTTTCGCCAATGCCACGTTCGCCCAGCCGATGGGGCTCGCTGCCCTCGGACGGACGGTCTGCGTGGCCGATGCCGAATCGTCGGCGGTGCGCGCGCTCGATTGCGACAGCGGACGTGTGCGGCGGCTGCTGGGACGAGGACTTTTCTATTTCGGCGATCTCGACGCGATCGGCGACAGTGTCCGATTGCAACATCCGCAAGGAATTGCCGCGACCGAAGAGGACGGCCAACCAGTGCTCTATCTGGCCGACACGTTCAACAACAAGATCAAGCGCGTCGATCCTGTACGTCGAGAATCCTCGACTATCGCCGGGACGGGCGAACAGGGCCTGGTCGACGGCGATGCGCTCGACGCCGAGTTCCGCGAGCCATCGGGACTGGCGCTGCATGAGGGGTTGCTCTACATCGCCGACACCCACAACCATGCGATTCGCGTTGTCGACCTGGACCAGCAGGAGGCGCGCACGCTGCAGCTCACGTTTGGTTCGGATTCATCTCGGCAGAGCTGACGCTACGGTTGCAAGGGCGCGCATGCTCCGCCGCCCGCGCTCGAGCGATCGCTGCAGCTCTCGTCATGGATGACGCATGGCGATGGTTCGTTGCCGGTCAAGAGATAGCAATCGAAATGGGTCTGGCAGACGTCGCCATGTGTTCAGATCGATTCTCGCGTTCGAACCACGGAACGCACATCCTGCGAAAGAAGGGTTTCTCTGCCGGGCTCTTCCACCGCGCAGACGAACCCAAACACGCCCGCGGATCAGTAGTCGAGGTCGCTGGCTTCGATGTTGAGAAACTGCTGAGTGCCCGACACGGTAATGTCCTGCGCGGCGTTCATTGCATCGACGAACCCCGGCACCGAGAAAACGATCAATCGCAGCCGGTCCCAGGTCTGCAGGCTTTCGGTCTCGACTTCCAGCGTCACCATGTCGAAGTTGCCGGTCAGGCCGCTCATCACCCGCCAGCGAATTCCCTGTAGCTCTTCGAATTCGGTGAGGGACTCGATCGCTTCCGCAATCATCCCTGTCAGGACGCTGCCGTATCCGAACTTGGCTTGAAGCTCCGTGCGAACGACGATCATGGCCGCTCCTTCCTGGTGCGCCTCGATGGACTCACGAGAAACGTGTCCGCTTTCGGCATGATAGAGCGGTTTTGTGTCGCGTCAAGCGGTAGGGAAGCGAACGAGCCTTCTCAGACGGCAAGAGTCGTCATCTGGGATGGTGTATTCGCATGCTCGACGTGCCGTGTTTCCGTGCTGGACGCTCTCACATGACCGAGGCGGCAGTACCGTCCCAGAGCAGACGAATCTCCGTCAACTCCACGACGTTACCATCCGGATCGTCCAGGTAAATTGCCACATTGCCGTTGCCGAAATCGACTCGCTCGACCGCAAAACCCAATTCTTCGAGCCGGGCTTGCGCCTGATCGATCGTTCCGGCCGGGATGCGCAGCGCGAAATGCACGTGCGCGCCGCCGCGGCCATTGTGAATGGCCACCGCGCCCCCGGATTCCACCGGCCACAGTCCGAGGAACCCTTCATTGCCGAGTGACAACCAGGTGGCCGGTCGCTCGTCTCCCCAGCGCGTCGCGACCGGCAGGCCGATCGCTTCCGTGTAGAAGCGTTCCGACTCTGTCAGATCGGCCACCTCGAGCACCATCTCGTACATGGCGACGACTGGCGGCGGCTCAGGCAGATCGAGCCAGCTCTTCGAGAAATTGGTCAACGCCTGTCTCCTTTCCGCGGTGATGTCACATGGTAAACCGCGGCATCAATAGGTTACTATTCGTAAGTAGCTGCAATTTCGCGCAGCAAGGAGATGCCCTTTATCATGACCGAACCCATGAACGGTTCCGAATCGCTCGCAGTGACGATGATTGCCGATTTCGCCTGCCCCTGGTGCCGTATCGGCAAAGCCAACCTCGATGCTGCGCTCGAGCAATGGACCGGACTGCCGGTGTCGGTGACCTATCTGCCGTTCTTTCTCGATCCCTCATTGCCTGCCGAAGGAAAGAACTTCCGCGATCACCTGGCCCAGAAGTTCCAGGGCGTGCCGCTCGACGCCATGTTCGATCGGGTTTCGCAGGCCGGTCAGGCCTCCGGGCTGGAGTTCCGCTGGGACCTGGTCGGTAAATCGCCAAATACCACGCTGGCGCATCAGTTGATCTTCATCGCCCCAGACGAAACCCGCGGCGCGCTCTCCACGGCCATCTACGACGCCTATTTTCTGCAGGGCAAGGACATCACTGATCTCGATACCCTGGTGGAACTGGCCGGGGCTGCCGGGCTCGACCGCGAGGAGACTCGTCGGCGTCTCCAGGCCGGCGAGGGCGCCGCGGAGGTGCACAGCATCGCTCGCCAGGTCTCCCAACAAGGTGTCACCGGCGTCCCGTTTTTCATCTTCGATGGGCGCCTTGCGCTCAACGGCGCGCAACCGCCAAGTGTGATTCTCGAAGCAATTCGCCAGGTCGCCGAACCGGCGCTAACGCCGGCCGACTGACACTCGACGCGGTGGCGACGTTTACGACCATCCGTTCCGATGTTCCCGGAGGTGCAAGATGGTCGCCTTCGAGCTCGCGCCACCATTGATCGGGAAACTCGGAAAATAGGCCATTTCCCCTCTTGACAGGTGAGAACATCCGTTCTAGGATGGGCTCCGCCCCGTAGTATTGGCAAATGGGAAAAGCGTTAGGAGAAACAGTGAGCGCAACTATGACACGCGACGCCATCGCCTGGGACGAACTGCATTCCAAGGACCGAGGCAAGGCCGAAGCTTTCTACAACACGCTCTTCGGATGGACGTCTACCGCCGTCGAGATGGGTCCCGAATACACCTATCACTTGCTCAACCGGGCCGACAACGGCCAGATGTTCGCTGGCTCTCACCAGCAAGGACCCGATGAGGCCGACCAGCCATCGTTCTGGCTCGTTTTCCTGGAGTCCGATGACGTCGACAAGGCAACCGCGAAGGCCTCCGAGCTCGGGGCGACGGTCATCATGGAGCCTGCCGACATTCCTGGAACCGGCCGCTTTGCGGTGCTCATGGACCCGCAGGGCGCTGCCGTAGGCTTCCTGACCTACGCGGATGGCGGAGCGGCGCCGGATCGTGGTGAAGGCCACGGTTGCATCGTTTGGCACGAACTGGTTTCTGGCGATCCTGATGCCTCCGGCAACTTCTATTCCTCGATTTTTGGATACTCGGCCGAGGTCGAGAACATGGGCGAACTCTCGGCGAGGATCTTCAAGCAGGACGGCGAGATGTTCGCCAACATCCTGCCGAAACCAACACCAGAAGCGCCCGACGCGTGGGTCTTCTATGTCGAGACACGGGATGCGCAGGCAACGGCCGACCTGGCGACGAAGTCCGGTGGATCAGTCATCGTCCCGCCGATGCCGTTGCCACCAATCGGCACCATCGCCTGGCTTGCCGATCCGACCGGCGCGGTCTTCGGCATCTTGCAACCCGCAGATCCGGCCGCGAGCTAGGCGATGGCGGCATCGTTGCGTCGGTATCGTGGCGACGGTCTGTTTGTCTGGTATGACCTGATGGCGGTCGATGAGGCCGCCACAAGCCCGTTCTACAGCGGATTGTTCGGGTGGGAGTTTTCGGCCGAAGCCCGCCCGCCCGATGGGTATCGAACGGTGACGCTGGACGGACGTGGTCTCGGCGGCTGCTTGCCGTACCAGACCGAGTCCGGCCGGAGCGCCTGGATGGGATACATCCAGGTCACCGGCATCGATGATCGCATGGAGCGGGCGCGAGATCTGGGCGCTAACTTCTATGTCGAACTCATGGAAATCCCCGGTATCGGCAAGCTTTCCGTGCTCGATGATCCGACCGGCGCGTCTTTCTATCTTTACCAGCCGTCGTCCGAACTGTGGACGACTGAGTCCGCATATGATCGCGGGCCGGGGCATGTCATCTGGAACGAGCTCATCACCAACGACCTGGAAGCTGCCTCGGCGTTCTACCGGGAGATCGCCGGGTGGGAGCTCGTGCCGATGGGTGACGGCCCCAATCCCTACACAGTCGCCAAGGCAAATGGCGCCCCGGTCGCCGGTCTGTTTCAACCTGGCGAGTCTCCGGAACGATCGGCCTGGATCATGAGCGTCGAGACGTCCGATATCGATGCCACCATCGCGCATGCGGTCGAACTTGGCGGAAGGATCATCCATCCGGCCAACACGGTTCCTGGCGTGGGGCGCACTGCCTGGATCGCCGACCCCACCGGCGGTGTCGTCGGTCTCATGCAACCAGAATCGGGCTGGCTCGACCGGCTCTAGCTACAATGGTCGTACGCGCCGCGCCGAATGGCGGGGCGCGTTTGTTGCCCAGCCCAGGCATCGCAGGAGGCTCCATGGCATTTTCCCTCGACACCTCGACTGACTTCGGGAAGCGCGTAGCTCACCACCTCGCAAACGATCAGGTAGCATGGCTGACCACCGTCAATGGCGATGGCCGGCCGTTCCCGAGCCTCATCTGGTTTCTTTATGAGGACGACGGCACTTTGTTGATCTACAGCCAGCCGAACAAGACCAAATTGCGCAATATTGCTTCGAACGCCGCGGTCTCGATCAACTTCAACTCCGACGCCTACGGCGGTTCGATGGTGGTCCTCTCTGGAACGGCAGTGGTCGACGAGTCGACCAATCCCTCCGCGCATTACGCGGCGTATCTTGCGAAGTACACGAGCGGCATCGAATCGCTCGGCATGACACCCGAGAGTTTTGCTGCTGAGTACAGCGTTCCGATCCGGGTGATTCTGCAGAACGTCCGCGGTTTCTAGCGAAACGCTCATCGCTGGCATCACGCCAGGTTTTCTCAGGAACAAGGCGTGCGAGATAGGCAGACGGCGCTTGCAACCGGCAGGCGCCGTCGACATTTCTCGCTGCCGTCGGGGTGCCGCCGGGTTCATCGTTCCATCCGCATACGCACAATCCGCGGCTTGCGCCCTCCCCTATGTGGGATACTGGTCAGTCGCCCGGAGTGCTGGAACCCGGGCGACGCACCGAAACCAGGGAAAACGTGACCTCAGAACTCTTTCGTGCTCCAACCTCCGACGAGCTCGAACTGGCCCGTCTCCAGGTCGAACTCGAATCCCGCCGAAGAGAACTCGAACGACTCGAAGCCGAGCGTGACACGCTCGAAATGGGCCTGACCCGCTTTGCAGCGGAAGTGAAGGCACGAGTCGGTGATGTCAAGGACGAGATTCGCCGCGTCAGGCACGAGCTGGACGAAATGCGGCAACGCATCGCCAAGTTACGGTCCGATCCTGCTGCGACGCCGGCGGAGGTAGAACGCGACGTTGCGGAAGAAATGGCCCAGGCAGAAGCCGAGATGAATGGCGAGTTCATTCATGGCCCTGGATCGAACGGCAACGGCCGGTCCAATCTCCCGACCCGACCGATGAGCTCGATCGAAACCGAAGCGGAGGTTCTGCGGCTCTATCGCGAGCTTGCCAAGCGGCATCATCCCGATCTTGCGCGCACCCCTGCGGAGCGCGAGCGACGCGCAGAGCTGATGTTGCGGGTCAATGTCGCCTACCGCGATCGCGATCTGGCCACGTTGCAGTCGATCTATCTCGAAGTCCAGCTCGATTCGCCGCTTTCGTCGGACGAGCTTACCCGTCAGCGGCTCGCCTGGACCCGGCATGAAATTGCCCGGCTCGAACGCGAGATTCGCGCGGTCGAGATGCGCATCGAAGCGCTGACCACCACCGACACCTACACGCTCTGGCAATCCCAGGAACGGGGCGAAGCCGCGCTGGACGAGTTGGAGTCGCGCACCAGGCAACGGCTCACGCGCGAACGCGAGCGTCTGGACGAAGCCACCGCGCAGTACGACCGTATCGCAGTTCGACGCCAGGTGATGCAGCGCCGCGCGGCCAGCCGGACGTATGATGCCGCGCAAGCATCTGGCGGGAGCGACTGACCTTCTTCCGCCGTCCCAACGAGCGAGGAGGTTCCCGGTCAGCCATGGCAACTTCTGGAATCGAGCGGCAGTCGTTTGGCGCCACCCCTTCAGGCGAGACGATCGAACGGTTCGTGCTCAGCAACAGTTCCGGTCTGCAGGTTGCGTTGCTCTCACTTGGATGCATCATCCACTCGGTCGAAGCGCCCGACCGAAACGGCGTCGCGGCCAATGTCGTGCTGGGATTCGACAACCCCGACGACTACCTGGCGAACCCCGCATTTTTTGGGTGCATTGCCGGCCGCTATGCCAACCGTATCGCTGGCGCCCGGTTCATGCTGGACGGGCAGGTGCATCAATTGGTCGCCAATGAGCGGGGCAATACGCTGCACGGCGGCAAGCAGGGGTTCAACCAGTTCGTTTGGGATGCGGCGGTTCCTGAGGACGGACGCTGCGGAGTGGTCCTTCACCGGATCAGCCCGGATGGGGAAGAAGGTTTTCCCGGCGCGCTCGATGTCACGGTCGCCTATACGCTGACGGACGCGAACGAGCTGGTCATCGACTACACCGCAACTACCGACCAGCCGACCGTCGTCAACCTGACCAATCATTCCTACTTCAATCTTGCAGGGGAAGGCTCCGGTACCGTCGAAACGCACCGTCTCCAGATCGACGCCGATACGTTCACCCCGGTCGATGCCAACCTGATCCCCACGGGCGAGCTCCGGTCAGTGGCTGGAACACCGTTCGATTTTCGCCGTGGCAAACCGGTTGGCGACGGGCTGCGCTCCAATGATGAGCAGATTCGGCTCGCCACTGGCTTCGATCACAACTTCGTCCTGAGCGGAGCGGGACTCAAGCGCGCCGCTGTGCTGACGCATCCCGAGTCCGGACGCACATTGACCGTGCGCACCACCAAACCCGGCGTTCAGTTCTACGCGGGGAACTTCCTCACGGGCGCGCTCTATGGGCCATCGGGACGGGCGTATCGGCAATCCGATGGTCTGGCGCTCGAAACCCAGTTCTTCCCCAATTCTCCAAACGAGCCATCGTTCCCCTCACCGGTGCTACGGCCCGGCGAGGAGTATCGCCATCAGACGGTGCTCGGCTTCGGGCTGGAGCGCGCACGATGAAAGTCACGAAGGTCGAAACGATCTGGCTCGAGGAGTTCACGAATGTCCTCTGGATTCAGATCCACACCGACGAAGGGTTGATCGGCCTCGGAGAGACGTTCTTCGGCGTGCGCGCTGTCGAAGCCTATGTCCACGAGACCATCGCGCCCTATCTCCTGGGCAAAGATCCGTTGCAGATCGATCTTCATGGCCGTCAGCTCTATGGCTATGTCGGCTACCGGTCGAGCGGGGTGGAAATGCGCGGAAACTCCGCGCTCGACATCGCGCTATGGGATCTGCTTGGCCAAGCCGCCGGACAGCCGATTTACCAACTGCTTGGCGGCAAATCACGCGAGACCGTCCGCACCTACAACACGTGTGCTGGCTATCGCTATATCCGCAACGTCTCGGCCCAGCTCGTCGACAATTGGGGACTCGACCGTCAGCACCTCGATGGACCCTACGAAGACCTGGACGGTTTTCTTCACCGTGCCGATGAACTTGCGCTGAGCCTGCTCGAGCAAGGCATCACCGGCATGAAAATCTGGCCGTTCGATCCCTATGCCGAGGCGAGTGGCGGGCTCTACATCTCGAATCCCGATCTCGAGAAGGCTCTCGAACCGTTCCGCAAGATTCGCTCGGCGGTTGGCAATCAGATGGACATCATGGTCGAGTTCCACTCGCTTTGGAACCTGCCCACCGCCAGGAAGATCGCTCGCGCGTTGGAGGAGTTCGAGCCGTTCTGGTACGAGGATCCCATCAAGGCAGACAACATCGATGCCTTGGCCGACTTTGCCGCGTCGACCGCTGTCCCCACCACCGTGAGCGAAACGCTTGCCACGCGCTGGTCGTTCCGTGAGGTTATGCAGGCCAACGCCGCCGGAGTGATCATGCTCGATCTCTCCTGGTGCGGCGGTATCTCCGAGGCCAAGAAGATCGCCGGCATGGCCGAGGCGTTCCAGCTCCCGGTTGCCCCGCACGATTGCACCGGGCCGGTTGTGCTGGTGGCGTCTACCCATCTCTCGCTCAACGCAACCAATGCCCTGGTGCAGGAATCGGTGCGCGCCTTCTATACCGGCTGGTACAAGGAGCTCGTCACCGACCTGCCGATCATCGACAACGGTTACATGGATCTTCCCGCCAAACCGGGGCTCGGAACCGAGCTCGTACCGGGACTCCGCGATCGCCCGGACGCTCATGTGCGCGTTTCAGCGCTCTAGCGGCGACCACTGGGGGGCCGTGAGATACTTCGGGCACGTCTGGAGCATTCCATGAACCCGATCATCGAAGCCAACAAACCCGAGATCATCGCGCTCTGCCGCAAGTACGGCGTCATCAAGCTCGACCTGTTCGGTTCGGCCACCGGGCCCGACTGGGACCCGGAAACGAGCGACTTCGACTTCGTGGTGGATTTTGACAAGCACCGCACAGGGATTTTCGTTCGTTTCATAGATTTCGGTGACGAGATGGAGCGATTGCTTGGTCGTCGCGTCGATCTAGTATCGGAAAAGCGGATGAAACCAAGGTTTCGCCGGGCGGTTGACGATACTCGGGTCGCGCTCCTTGCATAGGTCAGCCGTAGACGCTCTCCTGGACCTCCTTGATTTCTGTGCTGAGATCGAGGAGTTCTCGCAAGACCGGGACACCGGAGACGAGTCACTCGAGCGAATGCGCTACCTCGCCATCGAGCGCTTGTTCGAGCTCCTGGGTGAATCGATGAAACGAGCGCTGTCAGCTGACCCAACGCTGGAGCAGCAGTTGCCCTACGCTCGCCAGATCATTTCCATGCGAAACCGATTAGCGCATGAGTATGACAACATCGATCTGGACACCATCTGGGATGCGGCTGACAACCATGTGCCTTTGCTCTCGCGCCAGGTGTCGGAGCACCTGGTGGAATTGGGGATCATTGCCGCGCCTTGATGGGCGATGAATCGGCCGCGAGGTCTGTGGTCCCCGTGGTAGCATCATCCTCTACGAATTTGCCCTTCCCTTGCCCCGACGGGACGCGTACGAACGAGCTTGCGATGCAGATGCAGGCCAGACAACTCTGGCAGGCAGTGCTGGGTGATATGCAGACCCGGCTGCCGCGAAATGCCTTCGACAATTGGCTGCGGCCTACCACTCTCGTGGCATTCGAGGACGATCTCGCCACGGTGGCCGCACCCAATACCTTTAGCGCATCCACGCTGCAGTCCCGCTACGCTGATCAGATTCAACGGATCCTGGCCAACATTGTCGGCCGTCCGGTGCGGGTCGAGTTCATCGTGCAGAGCGACGCTGAACCAGACGATGCCATGCTCGATCCGGCGTTGTTCGCGCCATCGATTCCACAACTGCCGGATCGAAACACGCAATCGGCCAATCGCGGACGCGGCAACGCCCGCGCCAACCGGAACCAGCGATCGGTCGACCAGCAACTCACATTGGCGCCGGCTGCCCCGCTGCCGGCGGCGCATAACCTGAACCCGCGCTATGTCTTCGAAACCTACGTCGTGGGCAAGTCGAACGTGTTTGCCCATGCCGCGGCGCAGGCAGTGGCGGAGCATCCCGGCGAGCAGTACAACCCGCTCTATATCTATGGGGGCGTCGGGCTCGGTAAGACGCACCTGCTGCATGCCATCGGCCACAAAGCCCTGTCCATTCGCCCAAGCTTGCGGGTGGTCTATGTCTCATCGGAGAAGTTCACGAACGACTTGATCGAAGCCATCCGCTCGCAACGGATGGACGAGTTTCGCGCGCGCTATCGCACCATCGATCTCCTGATGATCGACGACATCCAATTCATTGGGGGGAAGGACAGTACGCAGGAAGAGTTCTTCCACACCTTCAACACGCTCTACCAGGGGAGCAAGCAGCTGGTGATCTCGAGCGACCGCCAGCCGAGCCAGATTGCAGGACTGGAAGATCGGCTCCGTTCCCGTTTCGAAGGCGGCTTGACGGCCGATGTGCAGTTGCCCGATTTCGAGATGCGGATCGCCATCTTGCGCGAGAAAGCCGACGAGATGGGCGTCAAACTGGACGACGAGGTCATCGAATACATCGCTCACCGGGACAAGACCAACATCCGCGAACTCGAAGGGGCCTTCAACAAGGTGCTCGCGGTCGAGCGCCTGCAGGGCCGAGCGCTGACGCTCCAGGCCGCGATCGATACGCTCTCAGATGGCCGCGCTACCGCCCGCAAGGCAGACATCACCAACGACGACGTCATTGCAACGGTGGCGGACAAGTGCGGGGTGACCAGCGAGGCGATGAAGGGGCGCAACCGGGCGCAGGAGATCGTGATGCCCCGGCAGATCGCCATGTATCTTATGCGAGAGGAGACTGGCGCCTCGCTGGCCGAAATCGGACGGGCGCTCGGCGGACGCGACCACACAACCGTGATTCACGGGATCGAGAAGATCGAAGCCCGCTTGCAGGAAGACCCGGCGTTGCGCACACGGGTCATCGCCATTCGCGAGGCGCTGCTGACCGCGCCATAGTGCTGCCTTGCCAAATCGGTTCGGTTGCGGTCATTCGAATTAGGATTGTTGCACATCGCGGTGTGGCTCCGATGTCATGCGTCGGGGCGATACGCGCTACTGAATTCGTCCATGTCTACGCAACCGACCGACGAAAACCTGGAAATCGTTCCCGCTGGAGGGTGGCTCTCGATTCGAGAGGCCTGCGCGTTCCTTGGCGTCGATCAGTCCACCCTGCGCCGTTGGACGAATGATGGCCGTGTGCCGGTTTTCAAGACGCCTGGTGGTCACCGGCGATATGCGCGTGAGGACTTGCGCGCGTTGGTGGTAGGCAATCCGCGGAAGACCACCAAGTCACGCGTGAGCCGGCAAGAGCTCACGAGCCGAACGCTCTCTGCCTATCAGGACGACTACCTCAAGACCGCGCGAGAGCAAAAATGGTTTCGCGCCTTCGGAGCGACCTCTCAGGAAGAGCATCGCAGAATCGGGCGTCGCCTCGTCGATCTTGCCATTCGCTATGCAGCCACTCCGGGTCAGCAGGAAGATCGCGCCGAGTTGCTGGACGAAGGGCGCGAGATTGGAGTGCATTACGGCACATCCAGCGCCCGGGCCGGCTTGAGCACCAGCGAGACGATCGAGGTCTTTCTCTACTTTCGGTATCCGGTGGTCAAGGCGCTGCTGGACGTCATCGAGAAGGAAGGGCTGCCCGCCCGCCGGGCATCGCGGCTCTTCATCGGCATCGATGATTTCATCGATGAAGTCCTGGTTGCCATGATCCGCGCCCATGGTGAAGCATCGGGCGCCGAACCCCGAAATGGCGACCGCCCAGACGACAGCGCGATCCCGTGACAGCCGGGAACGGCACGGTAAGTTCGAGTCGATGACAATCGAATCACCCGGTGGCGATGTACGTTCGGGGGAAGCGGGGCTGGTTCCTTGCTGGCCGCCTTGCAGATATTCGGTTTCGGCGTACGGGAAGGTCCGAACGGACCTGCTTTTCTATCCGAACAGGACGCCAATTGACTCTCGGACACCTCTACGATTGAATCAGAGCATCGGCTGGCTTCCCCCCTTCCCTCGCCGGCCGACGCCAATGACCCCCGCGGGGCCCCCTGCTGCAACAGGGGGCTCAGCTTTTCCGGGGGTTTTGCATCCCGGAAGACGCAACAGCCAACGACCCGGCGCAATCGCGCCGGGTCGTTCTCGTACGCCCTGAATTACTGTTCGGCGGGCAACCCGTCCGGGTTGACCATCCATTCGGCGCGTTGCAGGTCGGCGCGCCGGGCTCGCACCCGCCGCTTTCGCCACCAGAACGCCGCTGGACCACTCAGCAGGATCGCCAATACCACCGCCCAAAGCCAGGTGGAGACCACGGCGAACAATGCCGCCATCTGTGATGGATCGATCATGAACACCACGATCAAACCGCCGATCTTGGCGATCACAAGGGAGGTGATCATGATCCAGGTTCCGCGGGACGGCCACCCGAGCGGATCGTCCGATTCTTCGACGAGCAATGGTGGTGGAGCAGGAAGGTCGTTGTTCATAAGGGGCCCCGAATTCCAGTGGATCGTGCCCTTGTAGGGTACACCCGAACTGGAAAACCCATCGGAACTTCGGGCAATGAGATGCGCTACCTGGTCCAAACCTTGCGGATACCTGGTGGAATCTGTTCGACCTGGATGCGCCATGGGTCGAGGCGAAGCAACCCAACGCCGGGATCGTCGATGGCCGGGAAGATCGTGTCCGGGTCATAGCCCATGGGAGCCGGCGCCTGCTGGAATGCCCGCCAGATGCGTTCTTTCTCGACCAGGTCGGCCACCCAGGACGCGCGGCACTCAGCGTAGACTGGCCTGGAGATGTCACCAATGTAGGCGCATGAGACAAACGGGTTCGCCGCTATCTGGGAATCCTTGAAGGAATGGCGCCGGGTCAAGATCCAGCCAACCGGATCGGACGATGCCTCCCAGTAGGGATGAAGAATGCGGGATCGAGGGCGCCCCTTGCCATCGACCGTTGCGACATTGCACCAAACCACGGAAAAGACTCGATCGAGGAACTCCGCGGACAATTGCGAAAAGTCGTGATGGTCCTCTACTGTCCAACCAAACTCGTCAGTCATTCATCATCCTTCTTATGCAACCTCTGTACAGTCCCGCTTAATCGTCCCGCTCCACGAGATCAGACGGTGTGATGATACCGAGTGGCGCTTCGGTCGGCTTGCCATTCTCGGTGATCAGAACCGCGCGAAGCCGCTGTGATCGGCGAGTTGGGAACGACAGGAACAACTCGCGTGCTTCCTCGACCGACGCGTTGCGGGAGACGAAGGCAATCCCGCCTTCTTGCTCGTACGACAGGGCGTCTCCGATTGTGGCGCCAGCCAGATTGATCGAGCTTCCGTTCATCTGGCTTCCCAGCCAGCGGGTAATGCCCGCATAGCTCAGCATGGTCAACATGCGGTCGACGCGCACGATCACTTGCGAGTGCCCCGTTTCCCACAGGTCGCGCACCGCATCGGTCAACGGATCGTTTTCCTGGTACACCGAAATGTCGGTGCGGAAGAGCGGATAGACCTGTTCCGGCTGGGTGATGCAGTCGACCATGCCGTTGAATTCGTCGAGCGCCTCCTGGGTGATATCGGCAATCACATGACCGCGCGGATGCTCGTGCACGATGGCATTGCGCAGATCGGCGAACTCGCGCAGGTCGCGCTCACGTCGCCGCACCGATGCGTTCATCGTGGCGGCTTTCCCGATCAGACTGCCAAAGGGCGCTTCACGCCTGGAGTTCGTCTCCTCACGCAAGAACTGCTCCAGCTCGTTGAATCGGTTGAGAAACTGCTGCGTTCGGTCCATACGGTTCCTGACACTAAGCGGTCGGTGCGATCGCGTGTAAGATCGACGTACCTCGTTCGTCTCCTGAAGAGTGAAGATCGCAACTGATGCGATCTCGAAGCGCTCGGTGCAACTGTCCACGGGCGGGAGTTCGGTTCATGTCGCACACCGCTGGCGCCATTGTCGAACAAGCGGACACGCGAGCAGTCGGATCGTTGTCCGACGCGGCAGCGGTGACGGCTGCCCGCAACGACCTCGCTGCCTTCGAGCCACTCTATCGCGCCTATGCCGATCGCGTCTATCGCTACTGCCTTCGTCGTCTGAACGATCCAGATCGGGCGGCAGATGCGACCAGCGCCGTCTTCATCAAGGCGATGCAATCGATCGGCACCTGCCAGCCCGATTCGTTTCGATCCTGGCTCTTCTCTATTGCGCACAATGTCACCATCGACGCGAACCGAACCCGACGGATCCATTCCGAGCTCGATGACGCCTTATCGGTTTCGAGTAGCGATCCGTCGCCGGAGGATGCTGCGCTCACTGCCGAGACTCGGCTCGAGATCGTGGCGTTGCTCGACCTCCTCACCCCAGATCAACGTCAGGTCGTCGAACTGCGCCTGGCAGGTCTCGATGGCTACGAAATCGCAGAGGCGCTCGGCCGCAGCCGCGCGGCGGTGGATACCGCCCAGTCGCGCGCGGTCGCTCGTCTGCGCAAACTGCTTGGAGTCGATCTGAATCGTATCGAAAGCGAGGCCGCGCATGGCGACGCACGATGATTCCATGCTGAGTCCGGCTGCGCTGGGCAGACTGTGGGACGCAACCAATCGGCAGATCGCCCCGGTTGGCGGCCGCACTGGCGCTGCCTCGATCGCTGCGGCCGAGACCATTCGCCGCCTTGGTGAACGAGACGACGCGCCTCATCTGACAGCCACGCAGTCGGACGCCATCTGGGCGTCCGTCGCTGCGGTAGCGATGCCGGGCGTGGCGGCCGCCGCTCAGCCAAGCATGGAGCACTCGAATACCGCTGCCCGATACCAGTGGCGACTGCTGGCGTTGCTGCAATCCGTGATTCGGCAAACCACGATCGGCGCCCTGGCCGGATTTCTGATCGGCATCCTGGTCGTCGGCGGGGCAGCTCGCATCCTCATGCGGATCGCTGCCCTGCTTTCGCCGGCGCAGCTCGATGGCGCGCTCACCGAGAACGGCAATCGTGTCGGCGAGATGACCATCGGCGGAACGATTGCGCTCATGTTCTTCGGCGGGGCCATGCCGGGGCTCATCGGTGGCATTGCGGTTATGGCCATACGGCCGTGGTTGCCGGATGCAGGTTGGCGGCGCTACCTCGGCGCGGGCGCCATCGGCTTTGCCGTTGCGGGGCCGCTCGTGCTGGAGCGGGGGGAAAACGCCGACTACGAGCGGTTTGGCATTCTGGGCGTGAACGTCTGCTTGTTCACATTGCTGCCGTTCCTCTTTGGAGTCGCGGTCGTGCCCGTTATCGACGCGTTCGACCGTCGCATGTCAGACCACGTTCCGTCGTTTCGCCGTGGTCCAGGAACTGCGCTGGCCTCGCTGTCGATGCTTGTCTTCGTCTTCCCCCTGATAGTGCTGGTGATATCCGGTCTTCACCTGCAACCGACGGGGATGCTCCTGCTCTTGCCGGTGATTCGGGTGCTGGCGCCATTCTGGGCGCGGCATGCGTCCACGCTGACCGAGCGTCATCGCCGTGAACTGCGCGGCGCCCGACTTGGCCATGCCGCATTGGCTGTGCCGTGTCTGTTGGGGATTGTTCTCATGGTCCAGTCGGTCATGCGCCTCATCCACTAGTCCGTCTCGTAGCCCGTCCTACGGAATTCGGCGCGACCTGTGGTCGCCGCCTCGGCCGGAGTTTGCCTATCGCCCATCGAACCACGGGATGAAGCCCACCTCTGAAGCAGTCAGCAGGTGAACGTCTGGAGCGAAGTTCGTACTACACACGAGGAGGACAGCAATGAACACCGTCTTTCGCAGCGTTGCCGTCTTGGTGCTCGCCGGGTTTTCGGCGCTTGGCGCCGCCGCAGCTCAACAAGACGAACCGCAATCACCCCCGGCAAGTCTCTCGATATCCGACCTGAACGACAGTGAAGGAAACCTGCTTGGGTACGCCATGACTTTTCTGGACGACGACGGCGTAGCCGGCGTCGCGGTCGTGGCACGCGGACTGGCGCCTGGATCGCATGGCGTTCACGTTCATGAGACCGGAAATTGCGATCCAGCAGGTGAGAAGACGTTCGAGCAAGCCGGCGCTCATTTCAACCCGGGCCATGGCACGCACCCGACGCATGCCGGCGATCTGGGCAATCTGATTGCGGACGAGAACGGAGAAACGATCTTCACCGCGTTCGCGACCACATTCGATCTGAGCGACGCCGGTCCGACCCTGCGAGATGCAGATGGCTCGGCGCTCGTCATCCACGCGGATGTCGACGATCTCGCCACCGATCCGTCCGGGAACAGTGGCGCTCGCATCGCCTGCGCGGTGCTTTTTCCGGCACAGTAGCCGGGCGTGAGTGCTCGAACGGCAACTACTTCGTTCGAGCCATTTCCGAAATCTTGCGTTCGGGCATAGACTATGCGGCGTACGACACCGTGCGCCGCATACCCATGTTTACGATTGGAGGCCCGGATTGAGCAAGAAAGACGTTGTGCTGCTGGCAGCGAAGTATCCCGATCAGGAGCATGCCAAGACGATTCTCGACATGCTCGAATCGATGCATCACGCGCTGACCATCGACCTGACCGACGCGGTCATGCTCACCAAAGAACCAGACGGCAAGATCAAGACGCATGAGACGACCGACGTCACCACCCGCAAGGGCGCCAAGCGTGGTCTCATTGCCGGTGCCGTGCTTGGGGTCATCTATCCGCCAAGCCTGATTGTCACCGCGCTAGCGGGCGGCGGCATCGGCGCGCTTTGGGGCAAGGCCAAGGACAGCGGCGTCAAGCACGATGACATCAAGGAACTGGCCGACAGCCTGGGCCCCGGACAGGCCGCGCTCATCGTGCTCGTCTCCGACAAGACCGCCGAAGCCACGCAGCGGGCGCTCGGTTCTTACGAGGGCGAAGTCATCAACAAGATCTATTCGGAAGAAGACTTCGTGCAGACCTACGAGGACGCTTCGAAAGCCTAGCCGCGACCAGCCTGAACCATCCATGAAGCGAAATGGGGCGGTCAGGCCCGATCTGTCCGCCCCGTTCGCGTACCTTGACGCGTGGGTTGGATCGGCGATCGCGCATGGTCAATCGACGGGTCGAAGTGTGCTAACGTGGACCTCCGGGAAGACTCCGGCAGCAACGGCAATTCAGTGAAGGTCGTAGCGATGAATCTTCCATCGTTCCAGACAGAATTCTCGCTCCGGCGAGCACCCCGCGAAGGCGAACCCATGATCGAAATGGCTCCAATTCAAATGTTCGTCTTTGGCTTCCATGATGCGGATCAGTTCACCCCGGCAATCATCCATGAGGTCGAGTCCCTGCAGAAGCGCGGGCTCATCCGCCTGATCGATTTGCTCTATGTCGAGCGGTTGCAGGACGGTTCCCTGGTGACGCATGAAATGAGCGGGCTCTCTCCGGATGAAGTGAAGGAGTTTGGTGGCCTGCTCGAGCAACTGCTCGGAGCCTCCGGTGAGGAGCGAAACGTCGATGACCCGCGGCCGGCGCGTGCCGATCCAGAAGCACATCTCTTCTACGGGATTGCCCAGGAGGACATGGCCGGCGTCATCGAGGACATTCCTCCTGGTGGCGCTGCGGTCATGACCCTCTTCGAGCACACGTGGGCCTTCAACATCCGCAACAAGATCCGGCGTGCGACCGGTTACCCAATCGCGCAAGGCTTCCTCACGCCGGAGCTCTTCATGCTGGTCGGGGAGGAGGTGCGCCTGATGAGCGAAGCCGCCACCGCCGTTCAGATTGCCCGCGAGGTGCGCGGCGCAGCGCTGCTCGACGCCCTCGAATCGATTGTGGGTTCGGAGACATCGGACGAGAAACTCGTCTCGAGCACTGCGGAGATTCTGCAGAGCGGGTCGCGGCCCATGGTCGCGAATGCAACCACCACGGTGCGTGCGCTCATCGATGGCGGATTCCTCAGCGAGGCGGCCGCCGAAGATGCCATCAAGTTCCTTGTGCACAAAGAGTTGATCGATACAGAATCGCTCGCTCAGGCCGAACGCATTGTGGACGGCGTCAACCCCAATTGAGACCGATCAGAACGCGAGCTGTATATCGACCGGGTCCGCCAATCATGCGTAGCTCATCGTGGGAGCGGGGCCTGTACGCCGCATGAGACTCCTCTATCCCCAGATCGAACCCTACGACCGTGGCACCCTCGATACGGGCGATGGGAATCTGCTTGCGTACCAGCAATACGGCGTTCCAGACGGAAAGCCGGTGCTGTGTCTCCATGGTGGCCCCGGTTCGGGATGCGGGCCGGGTTGGCCACGCAATTTCGATCCGGCGCGCTACCGGATCATCTGTTTCGATCAGCGAAACGCGGGTGAGAGCCTTCCGCCCGCAAGCGACTACTCGACCTCACTGGCGAACAACACTACCTGGCATCTGGTCGACGATATCGAGCTCCTGCGCCACCGACTGGGAATCGATCGCTGGATGCTGTTTGGGAGATCGTGGGGAGCGACCCTCGCCCTCGTTTATGCGGAAGAGCACCCGAAACGCGTGACCGACATCCTCCTGGCGGCCGTCACCACGACCACGCGCCAGGAAATCGAGTGGCTCTATCATGGTGTGCGCATCCTTGTTCCCGAAGCATGGCAGAACTTCCGGCACGGAGCTCAGCCCTGGGCGAACGATGATGATCTCGTCTCTGCCTACCGGGAGTTGCTGGAAGACCCCTCTGCCGAGATTCGCCAACAGGCCGCCGATGCCTGGTGCGCGTGGGAAGATGCAGTCATGGACATGGGACGCAACATGCATGGCCAGGGCTTCTTCGAAGACCCGCCAGAATTTCGCTACGGTTGGTCCCGGATCGTCACGCACTATTTCGCCCATCGCGCCTGGCTGGAACCCGATCACATTCTCCGCAATGCTGGCAAGCTGTCGGACATTCCGGGCATCCTCATCCAGGGACGGCTCGATCTGGCCGGACCTCCGATCACCGCCTGGGAGCTCGCTCGAGCCTGGCCCGGCGCAGAGCTCATCATCCTTCCCGACACTGGGCACACCAGCGCCGACGACTCCATGGTCGATGCCATCGTCAGCGCCACCGACCGGCTTGCCTGCACGCGGCACTAAGGCAAGCGCCAAAGTCCGACTATTCCTCGAGAGTGCTCCGGCCACAGCGCGCAGCGCTTCACGAATAATCCAGGATCGAGACATCCTCAAACTCCGGACTCCGGACTCCGGACTCCGGACCCAGCACCCCGTGGTACCCTCCCGCCATGACACGCCCTGACGATATTTCCAGCCGCAGCAAGCTCACCTGGTACGGCGATGCCGACTTCAGCACCTTCATGCGGCGTGCGTTTGCCAAGGGCATGGGCCTGACCGACGAGGATCTGGCGAAGCCCATCATCGGTATCTGCAACTCCTGGAGCGAGCTCAACCACTGCAACTCGCATCTGCGAGAGGTGGCCGCCGCGGTCAAACGAGGCGTGCTCCAGGCTGGCGGAATCCCGCTGGAGTTTCCCACCATCTCGCTGGGAGAAATCTTCATCAGCCCAACCTCGATGCTCTATCGCAACCTCATGGCGATGGACACCGAGGAGATGATCCGCGCGCAGCCGATCGAAGGCGTCGTCCTCCTTGCCGGTTGCGACAAGACCACTCCAGCCCAGCTGATGGGCGCCGTCAGCGCCGATCTCCCGGCCATCATGGTCACCGGTGGGCCGATGATGTCGGGCCGTTGGCGTGGAAACGACCTCGGCGCTTGCACCGATTGCCGCCGCTACTGGATGGAGTACAAGGCCGGGACCATCGGCGAGCAAGAGATCGGCGAATTGGAAGAATCGCTCTTCCGCTCGCACGGGCACTGCATGGTCATGGGCACCGCCAGCACGATGGCCTCGGTGGCGGAAGCCTTGGGTATGACGCTGCCGTACAACGCGGCCATTCCTGCTCCCGATTCCGGGCGGCTGCGCCATGCGGAGAACGCTGGCCGGCGGATCGTGGAGATGGTCCGCGAAAACCTGCGGCCCAGCCAATTCATCAGCCGCGAGGCGATCGAGAACGCGATCCGCGTCTTGTGCGCTTGCGCAGGTTCGACCAATGGTGTTGTTCATCTGCTGGCCATTGCCCGCCGCGCTGGTGTGCCATTGGAGCTCGATGACTTCGATCGCATCAGCCGAGAGACACCAACCCTGACCAACATCAAACCGTCTGGCCAATACCAGATGGCCGAGCTGTTCGAAGCAGGAGGCATTCCCGCGGTCATGCGCGAGCTACTGCCGTTGCTGCATCGCGACGCGCGGACCGTCACCGGCAAGACGGTTGGCGAGAACCTGGCGGATGTTCCAGAAACGCTTCGGCGTGATGTCATAGCTGCGGCCGGGAGCCCGATTCATCCGGAAGGCGGTCTTTCGGTGCTGCGCGGCAACCTCGCTCCAGACGGAGCCGTCATCAAACATGCCGCAGCGTCGCCGGGATTGCTCACCCATCGCGGCCGGGCGGTTGTGTTCACCTCGTTGGAGGATCTGGGGCGCCGCATTCACGATCCGGAGCTCGATGTCACGCCCGATGATGTGCTAGTGCTGCAAAACGCCGGGCCCATCGGCGGTCCCGGAATGCCAGAAGCGGGCATGATTCCCATTCCCCAGAAACTGCTCAAGACTGGTGTGCGCGACATGGTGCGCATCTCGGATGCGCGCATGAGCGGCACCGCGTTTGGCACCGTGGTGCTGCATGTCGCCCCCGAAGCAGCGGCGCGGGGACCCCTGGCCATCGTGCGGGATGGAGATTTCATCACCCTGGACGTGCCAAACCGCTCTCTGACACTCGATCTGTCGCAATCGGAGATCGACGCGCGTCTCGCCGCGCTTCCACCGCATCGCCCCGACCCGCTCCTGCGGCGCGGATACGGCTGGCTCTATGGCCAGCATGTCACTCAGGCCAACCACGGCTGCGATTTCGACTTCTGCGCCGCCGACTGGAGCTAGCCAGCGCGTTCGCATAGGCTCATTGCGTGCCGCGTGCCGCGTGCCGCGTGCCGCGTGCCGCGTGCCGCGTGCCGCGTGCCGCGTGACGCGTGCTGCGTGCCGAAGCACGAAAAAACCAGCCTCGAAAACCGAAGCTGGTTCTTTTCCCTTCCCGGAACGGGGTTTGACTTAGTAGCTGTAGCTGTTGCTGCGGCGATCCTGGAAGCACTCGCGGCAGTAAACCGGCTTGCCAGCGGTCGGCTGGAACGGAACTTCGGTCTCCTTGCCACACTGGCTGCAGACCGCGGGGTACATCTGGCGCGGGCCGCGGCTGTAGCTGTCGCCGCCGTATCCGCCGCTGCGGCCGCTGCTGTAGCTATCGCCGCCATAGCCGCCACCGCTGCTGTAGCCACCGCTGCCGTAGCTGTCGCCACCGGACGATCGCTGCTGCTTGCGGGCCTGGCGGCACGACTGGCAGCGCAGCGGCTCAGAGTAGCCGCGCTCGGCGTAGAACGCCTGCTCGCCCGCGGTGAAGACAAAGGTCTGACCGCAATCGCGGCAGGTGAGCGTTCGATCACTCATGGATGGGAATTTCTCCTGAACGTGTGCCGAAATTCAGCTCCCGGCACGAAATGGACTGGTTGCAAAAACAAAGGACGAAACCGCGATCACAGCCACTCAGGCCGGCCATTTCCTTTTTACAGTTCGGAGTCCTCCCAGAATGTCGTCGAACTAACGGTGGCGGAACGTGATCCGGCCGCGGGTGAGGTCATAGGGAGAAAGCTCCACCGTGACCCGGTCGCCTGGGAGCACGCGGATGTAGTTCTTCCGCATCTTGCCAGCAAGATGACCCAGCACATGCTGGCCGCCATCGAGCTCGACGGTGAACATCGCATTCGGAAGCGCCTCGAGCACCTTGCCATCGACGGCCAGCGCATCGGGGTTTTGACGCGGACCGCGCGTCTCGGTCGGGGCCGCCGGCGTTACTGGCCGGGGCGGCTTGCGGTAGACAGGTTTTTTTGCCATAGATCAGCTCCTTACCACATTCGGGCCCAACGGCAGCTCGCGCATGACAGCCGCCGATCCGGCGCTGCGTTCGGACGCTGGCATGCAGATCCACATGCCGACCGGCTGGAGCGCGGTTGGAAACCCAGAATTGGTGTATTCGCAGGTCGAGGAGGGGAAACGGAAAATGCTCAGAAACTCGCCATCGACTTCGTAACGCAAGCTCGAATGCTTGCGCGACCTCGACGATGGCTACGACGCTCTGCGCCGTTGCACGCACCAATCGCTCGAAAAATACCCTGATTCCTTTCAGAGTCGCGCGCAGTCCTTAGGATAGCACACTGTTCGCCCCATTTCCGCAACCGGCGAATCGGTCCCCGCCAGGCGTGGTGGGTAGGGACGGGGCGCTACCGTTGGTGGGGGATCGGGAGTTCTTGCTGGGCGCACCACCGGCGCACGCGTGCCCCAAGTGGTTGGGACGGCGCGGCGCTTGCGTCCTCGGCCCGCAAGAGGGCCAATTCCTGCGCCACCTGCCGTCCATACGCGCTGCGTTCCTCCCGCCCACCGGGCGGCGGATCACTGGGTGACTCTGCTGATTCGGTTGGTGGCGAGTCGAACTCGCTCGTGGCTGGATGTTCCATTCCCGAAGTCTGCCAGTACGCGCTCCCTGGCGCGATGCGGGAGCCGACGCCAAACCAGTGCGCTCCAACACGCATTTGCCGAGGTGAGGACGATAGAATGGCCACATCGGGAACGACGCATCCGATCGATGAGGGAATCCGATGATGTCTTCGACGACGCAGATTTCGATCGATACGCTTCGCACAGTCTCCATCTTTGCCGATTTGCCCGCGGCCGCGCTCGAGCAGCTGGCCCGCAACAGTCTTCCTCGCAAGTACCGCCGCGGCCAGGTGCTCTGCAACGAAGGAGACCCGGGCGAATCGATCTACATCCTGGAAGAGGGACAGCTACGGGTCACCCAATGGACCGCGAGCGGGGACGAAGCGGTCCTGGCGATCGTGGAGGCGCCATCATCGGTGGGTGAGCTTTCCTTGCTGGACGGATCACCGCGCAGCGCTACCCTGACCGCGGTCGGCCCCGTGCGTGTGCGCCTCATCCCGCGCAAGGCATTCATAACCCTGTTGCAAGACCAGCCGCAGATCGTGCCAGGTTTGCTGGCCACGCTGGCTTCCCTCATTCGCCGTGGGAACGCCCGCCAGGTCGATCTATTGACCCTCGATGTGCCGGGGCGCCTGGCCAAATGGCTGATCGACCGGGCCGAGCGCACCGGGACACCGGTGGAGGACGGGATCTCGATCGATCTCGGCCGCAGTCAGGGAGAGCTCGCGGCGGAAATCGGCACCACCAGACCGACCCTGAACCGGGCGCTGCGCAGCTTCGAAGAGCAGCGCATCATTGCGGCTGACGGCCAGCACATCACCATTCTTCACATGGACAGGCTGCAGGCGTTCACCAGCTAGTTCGCGCTCACGGCAGAATTCCTGCACTCGCCTTCCTCTATATAGGAGCGGCTCGCGATTGTCCGCACAATTTCGGACGGGTGCGGTGGAAACGGCCGCGCCCTACAATGGCGATCACGTCAGGCGCCCGTCCAGGGCCGCATGTGACGGTCGACTGGCGCGAAGTTGCAGGGGGAAAGTCGCGGTGAATCTGCTCATTCGGTTTGTCGTCACTGCCATCGCGGTCGCGGCGGCAGCCTATCTGGTGCCCGGAATCGACGTGGGAGACAACGCCGCCAAAGCGGTGATTCTCACAGCAATCATTCTGGGGGTGATCAATGCCTTCATCCGGCCGCTGCTCAAGCTGTTGTCACTGCCGTTGATCTTGATGACCCTCGGGTTGTTCATTCTGGTGGTCAATGCGGTCTGCTTCTACCTTGCCGCCTGGATCAGCCGCACGATCTTCGACGTGCGCTTCAACTTCGACAGCGTTTGGGCCGTCCTCTTTGGGGCCATCATCATTTCGATCGTCTCGACTGTGTTGAACTGGGTGCTTCCGGACGACAAGTAGTGTGACGTTGCCGGAGAACCGGCCATGCGCACAACGTGGCGGGTCGGCGTTATGCGCACTGCATGGCGCCGGCCCGCCTGCATTTGCACAAAAAGAGCGAGTTGGACCCAAATATGGGTCCATACGTATACGGGTTTTTGGGCGGTTTTGATGCGCGATCCCTATTGCAATCCCCAAGCGCAGTCGCTACCATGCGGATGTAACCGTGAAAAGTCCGTTCAGTTGGGTCGGGAAGCTCGGCTGACGGTTCGAGAAATCGATTCGCGGGAACGGGAGTAACGCACCGTCTGAGCGGAAACTTGGCCAGTTTCCGCGTCAGGGATAGGCGTCATTTCGGCGTCGGGGCCTGACGGGAGCGGGGAATTGGAGACGTACGGTAGTTCACGAGTTGGGTATCGAGACCCGGTCTGCGTAAGGTCAGGACGCAGCCCGGGCTTCGCTGTTTCTGGGATCAGTGCGCCTGCTTTCCTGCGCGCGTGCGCGGTCCCCTGCTCGCACGACCGTATGCAGCGACTGATTCGGATTCGTGGCTCGAGTCGCGGTGATCCCGACTTGACGGACTCGAACAGCCGGGGAGGACCATAGCGATTGGATACGATCACATGAGTTCTCCAGGCAGACTGCAACGTCACAGCACGCAACACAGCACAAGGAACGGGAGGGGGCGCAGGGAAACGCCCCAGGGATTTAGAGGAGTGATTGGGATGTCGACAACAAGATCGGCGAATGTGGTGAGGACGCTCGGCGCATTTGTCATGATCCTGAGCCTGTTGACCTATGCCACCGGCGTCCAGGCGGCTGGAACGTCCAGCTCTGGCTCGGTCAAGGTCATGACGACCGATTCCACCGGCAACGCCGATGGCGGAACGGCAGGAACCGGCAGTTCTGGCGGGGCAACCGGCGGTAACGGCGGCGATGGGGCCAATGGCTCCGACGGCGGCGCTGGTATCGGCGGCGATGCCACGGCCAACGGCGGTGATGGCACCGGCGCCGGTGCGACCGGGGGCAGCGCCACTGGTGGCAACGGGGGTGACGCTGGCGGCGACACGACCGGCGGCGACACCACGGGCGGCAGCGTCAATGGTGGCGCGGCGAGTGGTGGAGCTGGCACAGGCGGAAGCGCGTCAGCCGGCGGAAATGCAACTGGTGGCAACGGAACTGGTGGTTCCGGCAGCAGCACCGTGAATGGCGGCAGTGTCACTGGTGGCGACGCGTCGGTCTCTGGCCCGCTCGCTGGTGGCGGCAATGTCATTTCGATCACGATTCCTTCCGCTGGCTCGGGCGGAACTGGCGGAGCCGGCGGCAATGGCGGCGATGCCGACAACAACTCGAACGCGAATGGCGGCGCCGGCGGAGCTGGCGGCAGTTTCGTTGCAAATGGCAGTGTCAACGGCGGTGGCAACACCGGTGGCTCGGTTTCCATTGGCAGCTTCATCGCGGGTAACGCGACGTCGAACATCAGCGGCGGTGGCAACACCGGCGGCAATGGTGTTGGCGGCAGCTCCACCAGCGGTTCGTCCACTGGTGGCCTTGGCGCGGGTGGAAATGCAGTTGGCGGCGATGCAGTTGGTGGCGGAACCAACGGCGGCAACACCATTGGTGGCGGCAATACGGCTGGCGACGGCGGAAATGCAACCGCTGGCACGGCCACCGGCGGCTCCGGCACAGGTGGCAACGGCGGCAACGCATCCGGCGGTGATGGCACCGGCGGCGAAGGCGGAGCGGGCGGCAGCGGCGGCGATGGCGGCGACGCCGAGTCGGGCGATGCGGCTGGTGGCGATGCCGGCAGCGGCAGCGCAGTTTCGGTCAACATCAATGGCCAGGATCCGATCCAGGCGCTTGGCGTCGGCGGCGACGGCGGCAACGGCACCTCGGCTGACAGCTATGGCGGTCAGGGCGGCGACGGCGGTCAGGCTGGCCTCGCGGCAGACGGCCTTGGCGGCAATGGCGTTGCGAATGGTGGCGATGGCACAGGCGCCACCGGCACGAGCGGCAGCGCGACTGGCGGCGAAGGCGCGGACGTGACCGGCGACACGACCGGTGGCGACACCATCGGCGGAGACGCGACCGGCGGCGCAGCGACATCTGGCGCCGGCACTGGTGGCGCCGGCAGCACGCCTGGTGTTGGCACAGGTGCAAACGGCAGGGGTGGCGACGCCTCGCAGACGCTGACAGGCGGCCCGGTTGTTGGCGGTGATGCCACTGAGAACCGCGAAGGCCTCGATCCGGACGATCCGTCCGTGGCCTATGGCGGCGACGTCTTTGCGCTCACCATTGGCTGCAACGTCCTGGGTTCCTTTGTCGGATATCCGGGCGGTGGCGACGGTGGCGCCGGCGGCAACGGCGGTGACGCCAACAACAATTCGAATGCGAATGGCGGCGCCGGCGGCGCTGGTGGCGCTGCGGCATGCGGTAGCACCGTCGGCGGTGGAAACATCGGCGGCGATGCGACGCACGGCGATACGATCGGTGGCAGCGCGGAACAGTCCATTACAGGCTATGGCAACACCGGCGGGAACGGCATCGGCGGCGATGGCACCGGTGGCGACTCCACCGGCGGCAACGGACGGTCCGGTGACACCGAAGGTGGCGCTGGCGGCACCGGCTCCACGAACGGCGGTACAACTCAGGGCGGCGGCAATACCAGCGGTGACGGTGGCGATGCTGTCGCTGGTGATGGCGCCGGCGGCAATGGCAACGGTGGAAATGGCGGCACCGCGGCGGCAGGCGACGGCACCGGCGGTAGCGCTGGCTCCGGCGGCAACGGCGGCGATGGTGGCAACGGCTCCAGCGGCGACGCCTTTGGTGGCGACGGTGGCAATGCCAACGCTGGCTCGCTGGTCGAGAACGCGGCCGATCCTGATGCAAACGCATGGGGTGGCAACGGTGGCGACGCCGAGAGCGGCGCGGTGACACCTGGTGATGGTGGCACTGGCGGCAATGGCGGCAATGGTGCTCTGGGCATTGGCGGCGATGCTGACGCCAATGGCGGCACTGGCACGGGCGCAACAGGTACCGGCGGCGATGCCGACGGTGCAGATGGCGGCGTGGCGGAAGGCACCGTTGAAGGTGGCCAGACACTTGGTGGTAACGGCACCGGCGGCGCTGGCGTGTCCGCCCCCGCGACGGGTGCTGCGGGCAACACCGGTGGCGATGGCGCCGGCGGCGCCGGCACTGGTGGCGCCTATGTCGAGACGATCACTGGTGGCGCGGTCACTGGTGGCACGGCGACGGCCGGCTATGTTTCCGGAGGCTCGTCCCTGTCGGTGACCATCGGTTGCACCACATTTGGTGGTGGCGGAGCCAGTGGCGCGGACGGCAGCTCGAATGCAGGCGACCCTGGTGCTGGTAATGGGTACGGAGTTGGCATCGGTGGCGACGGTGGCGCTGGCGGTGCGGCAAATTGCGGCAACACATACGGTGGCGACAACGGCGGCGTCGAAGAGATCGCCCCTGCCGAAGACGGGGACGAGATCGATGACTACTACGGCGCAACTGCCGGCAATGTGAATGCGGGCTATGCGTCGCAGACGATCACAACCGGCGGCAATACCGGCGGCAACGGCGAGGGCGGCGATGGCACCGGCGGCAACTCCACCGGCGGCAGCGCGACCTCGGGCAATGGTATTGGCGGCTACGGTATCGCCGGTTCGACCACGGGTGTCTCCTCGATCAGTGAGGGCAACACGGCCGGTGACGGCGGTGCGGCAAATGCTGGATCGGGCACCGGTGGCGTCGGAACGGGCGGCAACGGCGGCAACGCCTCCGGCGGAGACGCCGATGGCGGCAACGGCGGCAACGGCGGTAATGCCGGCAACGGCGGCGACGCAGCCAGTGGCGACACAAGCGGCGGTGACGGCGGCAATGCCGTCGCCGAGGCGACCGTCTCCAATTGGGGCGACGACTCGTATGCCGATGCGTACGGTGGCGACGGCGGCGATGGCTACAGCGGTCCGGCCGAAGGCGCTGATGGCTCCAAGGGCGGCAACGGCGGCTACGGCGGGGAAGCCGAGGGCGGCTATGGTCAGTCGAATGGCGGCAACGGTCTCGCCGGCACTGGCACTGGCGCCGACGCGGTCGGCGGCGAAGCTGGCGACGCGTTTGGCGACGTCGGCTCAGCTGACAACACCGTAACTGGTGGAGATGCAGATGGTGGCTCTGGCCATGGTGGTGCTGTTACCGCTGGAACAGTTGGTGCTGGTGGTTACGGCCAGGGCGGCACTGGAGTCGGCGGCAGCACTGGTGGAGTGACCGGGCTCACCGGCCCAGATGTCACTGGCGGCGATGCCACCGGCGGAGCCGAAGTGGTCCAGGGCGGCGTCGTAACCGGCACACTCGGCTGCTTCGCGGTCGGTGGCACTGGTGGTGATGGTGGCGCGGCGTCTCCTGACGTCGGCGCAGGCGTTGCTGGTAACTACTCCGTCGGCAACGGCGGTGATGGTGGCGCCGGCGGCGCTGCGAGCTGCGGCACCACCGATGGCGGCAGCAACAGCTCTGGCAATGCCAGCCTCGGCGATGTCAACGGTGGCAATGCCATCTCGAACGTAACGAACACTGGCAACACCGGCGGGAACGGCACGGGCGGCGACGCCACGGGCGGCAACTCGACCAGCGGTAGCGCGACCAGTGGCTACGGCGAAGGCGGCGGCGCGGCCAGCGGCAACACCACAGGCGGAACCCTCACAGGTGGTGGAAACGTTGCCGGTGACGGCGGCGAAAGCAACAGCGGCGACGGCAACGGTGGCAACGGTACCGGTGGCAGCGGCGGCGGCGCGGCGGCGGGCGATGCGTCCGGCGGCGACGGTGGCAATGCTGGCCATGGCGGCGACGGCGGCAGCGCTGAGACTGGCGATGCCGACGGTGGCGATGGTGGCGATGCTGCGGCCTACGCGCTCAGCGCAGGCACCGATCCGGTTGCAGTCGCGAATGGTGGCGATGGCGCCAATGGCTATAGCGGTTGGGCCGAAGGCGGCGCAGCCGGAACTGCCGGCAACGGTGGCAACGGTGGCGCTGGTGATGGCGGCAATGCGCAGGGCAATGGCGGCAATGGCACCGGTGCAAATGGCGCTGGAGCCGTGGGCCAGGGCGGCGACGGCGGCGATGCCAGCGGCGATGTCGATGGCGGTACTGCTACCGGAGGCGCAGCTATCGGCGGCGCTGGAACTGGCGGCGTGGCCACGGGCGGCAATTCCTCGGCTGGCGGCTACGCCGAAGGCGGCGACGCAACCGGCGGTCATGCGGCGGGAGCGCTCTCGTCCGCAGAGGGAATTTCGGTCCTTGGCGGCAACGCCACAGCTGGCACCGTTCTGACCGGTTCCACTGACGCAGCTGCTGTTCCGCTGATCGGTCCGATCATCCTCGAGCCGCTGGGTCTCGATCCAGTCAGTTCCATTCAAGGTACGGTTGGCTGCTTCGGCCTCGGCGGCAACGGCGGAGCCGGTGGCGATGCTTCTCAGGGCGTCGCGCCAGGCCTCGGCAACTTCTGGATCTCTGGCGGAAGCGATGCCAGTGGCGGTAACGGTGGAGCTGGCGGTTACGGCTACTGTGGAGACACCTATGGTGGAAACAACACCAGCGGTGACGCGACGGTGGGAGCAACCACGGCGGGTTCGGCTTCCCAGACGGTTGTCCTCGGTGAGAACACTGGCGGCAACGGCACTGGCGGCGATGCAACGGCTGGCAACTCCAATGCCGGCAACGCGACCGGCGGCAACGGCACGGGCGGCGACGCGCAGTCAGGCAGCACCGCTGGCGGCAATGTGGCTGGTGGTGGCAACGTCGCCGGTGACGGCGGCCAGGGCAACGGTGGCACCGCGAACAGCGGATCTGGCACCGGTGGCAATGGCGGCGCGGCGTCTGGTGGCGGCGGCTACGGTGGCGACGGTGGCGATGGCGGAAATGCTGGTGACGGCGGCTTCGCAGGCACTGGCGACGCTGGAGGCGGCGACGGCGGCAACGCCTTCGCCTCCGCCGAGTCGATTGGCAACGCGGGTATCTCCGAGGCCTACGCTGATGCAACCGATGGCGCCATTGGCGAAAGCGGTTGGGCAGTTGGCGGAACCGGCGGTAATGGCGGCACCGGTGGCAACGGCAACGACGGCACCGGTGGAACCGGCACATCTGATGGCGGTACCGGAATTGGCGCAGAAGCGCTTCCGGGCCGGGGCGACGGTGGTGACGGCGGCGATGCCGAGGGCGACGCGCTTGGTGGCACGACCACCGGTGGCGAAGCGACGGGCGCTGCTGGCGCCGGCGGAGCTGCTACCGGCGGAAACGCCGCTCTTGGCGGAAACGCCGATGGCGGTGAGGGCACTGGCGGCAACGCGATTGGCACGGTCTTCCTTCCGGGACAGACCGCGGGAACCGATGCCGACAATTCGGCCTTGGTCACTGAGACGGCGACATCGTGGAACCTCACCATTGGCTGCGGCACCCTGGAGTACTTCCTCGGCGGCGCCCTTGGCGGCGGCGATGGCGGAGCCGGTGGTGAAGGCGGCGCGGATGCCGGTATGTTCGGCGACATCTCCGGTGACAGCAATGCCATCGGCGGTAACGGCGGTAATGGCGGCAACGCGAATTGCGGCAGCGTCGATAACGGCGGCAACACCACGGGTGATAACTCGCTTGGCGATACCGTGAGCGGCAGCGTTTCGACGACCACGTCCAACACCGGCAACACCGGCGGCAATGGCGAAGGCAACGTCGCTGACGCTGGCGACTCGAACGGCGGAAATGGCGAGGGCGGCGATGCCGAGGGCGGTTCGGCCACAGCCGAGGAGTCGGCGGACGGCCAGGATGTCACTGGCGGTGGCAACACCGCCGGCGACGGCGGCGCCGCGACCGGCGCCACGGCAACAGCCGGCGACGGCACGGGCGGCTCTGGCGGCCCGGCGGCTGGCGGCGATGGCACCGCGGGTAGCGGCGGCGACGCCGGCAGCGGCGGCAACGGTGGCGCGGCCATCAGTGGCGACGCCTACGGCGGAGACGGTGGCAACGCCCAGGTCTTCTCGACCTCGAGCGATGGCTCCGACGTCGATCCGATCATCATCGGCCTCTGCGCCGACGACGTCGACTTCCTCTGTGGCAAGGGCCAGGTCGAGGGCGATTGCGCCGGCCTGTGCAAGGGCCCGATCGAAGGCGACTGCACCGGCATCTGCAAGGGTGAGGTCGAGGGCGTCTGCACCGGCATCTGCCTGACCGGTCACGGCGGTGGTGGACACCACGGCGATGGCGGCCATCATGGCGGCGGCGACGGTGGATGGAATGGCGGCGGCCACGGTGGTGGCGGCGGCTGGTGGCACGACAAGGGCTGGGGCGGCAAGAGCTTTGCCGGCGGCGGCTCGAGCGCGGCCACGGTCCAGAAGACCATCAAGGCCCTGCCGACCACTGGCGCTGGCGACAGCGCGGGAGGATCGAGCGAGCTGATGCTCCTCGGCGTGGTGGCGATGCTGGGCATCGCCGGCGCCGGGCTTCGCAAGCGGGTCGCATAGTCTGCAACGAACCGGCCCCGCACCAGTGGGGCCGGACGAAGACAGCAACGCAAACGAGGGTTCCGGAATGACCGGAACCCTCGTTTCACGTTTGCGGACGGCGCCAGACGATCGATGCGGATTCGATTTCTCCCGCCGACCTGGCGAAATCCCACTTTCGAGGGCTGCGTTCCAATCGTTGGCCGGGTACACTGATTCTCAGGAATCTCGATGTCGTCGCTACCGTGATGTAGATGGGAGAAGTGTCATGGCAACGCTCTTCGCGATTGTGTACCCAACCAAGGATCAGGCCACCAGCGCCTTCGATCAGGCCAAAGCGCTCGAGAACGCTGGATACATGCGGATCATGGAACAGGCGCTCGTGAGCAAGGATGACTCCGGCGAGATCAAGGTTGGCGATGAGAAGCACCCGGTGCTCAAGGGCGCCGGGATCGGCGCGGTCGTCGGAGTGCTCACCGGCGCCATCTTCCTCATCCCGGTTGCCGGGTTGGCGCTCGGCGCCGCCGTTGGCGGCCTGCTTGGCCGGCATGGCAAGAGCGGCGCGGAAGAGGACTTCAAGCAGTTCCAGCAATCGGTCATCAATGAGCTTCAACCAGGCGGCGGGGCCATCTTGCTGCTGATCCAGACCGACGCGCCCGACCGCGTCGTCAATGACCTCGGTCATTTTGGCGGCAAACTGATGTCGTACGATCTCTCGGACAAGCAGCTCGAGCAGCTCCAGAAGGAGATCGACAAGCTCTCCGCTCAATAGCCCATTCTGGCGTGTCAGAAACCCGAGGCGTCGCCAAACGGCGGCGCCTCGCTTTCTTGCGCGTTCTGGGAGATAGATTCTGCCCGGCTTGCTAGACTCCCGCAACGGCTTTGTGGAACCGCAACGGGAGTTTGCATCATGCCGACCCAGCCAGGTCCGATCACCGGCAATGTCTGGAAGGACCAGGAGCTCGTCACCACCTTCCTCACTGGCGTCCGTGCAGCGCTGCCAAACGCTGCCGATCAACTCGATGTCATGCTCCGCGTGCTTTCATCCACTGGCCGGCCCATCGAGCGAGTACTCGACTTGGGCAGCGGTTCGGGCGTTCTCGCCGGGGCCATTCTCGATCGGTTTCCCGACGTCGAACTCCTCCTGGCCGACTTTTCCCAGCCTATGCTCGATGCGGCTCGGGCCCGCTTTGCATCACCGCCCCATATGTTGCGGATGGTCGACTTTTCTCTCCCGAGTTGGGTGGATGACGTGCGCGATCGGGCGCCGTTCGATGCTGTTGTTTCAGGATTCGCCATTCATCATCAGCCGGACGGGAGCAAGCGGCGGATCTATGCCGAGATCTACGATCTGCTTGCCCCTGGCGCGCCGTTCATTCACATCGAGCATGTCTCCTCGGCGTCTCCCTGGATAGAGCATCAATTCAACGAGCTGCTCATCGACCGCATGTACGCATACGACCAGCAGATCGGTGGCGGCCGCACGCGCGAGCAGGTGGCGCACGACTACGTCTATCGACCCGACAAGGATGCCAACATCCTGGCCCCGCTCGAAACCCAGTTGAGCTGGCTACGGCAGCTTGGCTATGCCGATGTCGATTGCCTGTTCAAGGTCTACGAGCTCTGCCTCTTCATGGGACGCAAACCAACTGATCCAGGGGGAACCGAACCGTGCCGCTAACCGATCGAACGCGAGCCGACGCGCTCGAAATGCTCCGCACTGCTGAAGGGGACATTTCCGCCACCGATCGCTCGCTCATTCGCGCGCTGTTGGAAGAACGCGCCGACCCGGGATCGCCGCATCTCTCGACCGGTGTGCATGCCCCTGTGCAGATCTGGCGTGATTCCCGCGGCGTTCCGCATATCCGCGCGTCCAACGTCCACGACGTCATGCTCGCCCACGGATACGTGCAAGCGCAGGACCGCCTCTGGCAACTCGACTATCTGCGCCGCCAGGCGATCGGGCGCCTGTGCGAGCTCTTCGGCGAGTCGAAGCTTGCCGAGGACCGTATCGCCCATACCCTGCGCATTCCGAAGATCGCACGGGATATCTACGAAACGTCGTCCGTCGAGAGCCGCGCTGCGCTCGATGCCTTTGCCCGCGGTGTGAATGCGTTCATGGCGGAAGCGCTCGCCTCACCGAACCAGTTGCCGATCGAGTTCGATCTCTTGGACTACCGTCCGGAACCCTGGTCCGCGGTCGATTCGCTTGCGATTTTCCGCCGCTGGCATTGGTACCTCACCGGTCGACTCAATGTGCTCTCGACGCCGGAGGCGGTTCGCGCCGGTATTGGTGATGGCGATCGCTACCGCGCCTTTTTCGCGCCCGATGGTCCGTTGCGCTACATCGTCCCGACAGGAAGCTACGTGCCCACACCGCGCTGGCCGGACCTTCCCCGGGATCCGATGACCGAATCGTTCTGGGGCCAGACCCTGGGCGAAGGCAGCAACAACTGGGCCGTCTCATCTGCCCTCTCGTCCAGCGGCAACGCGCTGCTCGCCTCCGATCCGCACGTCTACTACACCGTGCCCGCCGACTGGTACGAAGTTCATCTCAGTTCGCCCGAGTTCGAGTGCTTTGGCACAACCTATCCAGGGCAACCGGGTTTGCTCTACGGGCGCGGCTCGGGCGGCGTCTCCTGGGGCATCACCAACAATATCTGCCTGCTGCGCGATCTCTATGTGGTCGAATCCAGCGACGACGTTTCCATCGTGCCCCCGGTCGACATTGCCATCAAGGGACAGGCCCCATATCGGCATGTCGATCGTTCGGTTGGGGATCGCCCCATCGTCGATCATTTCCTTCCGGAAGCCGCCCTGCCGCACGCACTGCATCCCGACCGTTACCCAGCACCAACGTCGCTCGCGCTCGACTGGGTTGGATTCCGACCGTCCGACGAAACGAAGTCGATGCTCGATTTCGCAACTGCTCGCACGGTCGATGAAGCCCGCGACGCGTTGCGCACCTGGGGCTGCCCGACCTTCAATCTCGTTTTCGCCGATACGAATGGCGACGTGGCCTATCAAACCAGCGGGTTCCTGCCGCTGCGGGGCCGCGAGATGCGCGGATATCGCTCATTGCATGAACCAGCTGATGAATGGACCGGGTTCATTCCCTTCGACGGGTTACCATCGCTCGTGCGCCCGGAACGCGGCTGGGTCGTCACCGCAAACAATCCCACCGCGCCCCCCGATTTCCCCTATCCGCTGTTTGGCACGTGGGCGCCGGAGGACCGCGCCGGACGCGCCGAGGATTTGATCCAGTCGACCAATCAGCATACGGTGCACGGCTTCGAGCAATTCCAGAACGATGTCTATTCCGGCCGCGCGCAACGCGGGCTTTCGGGACTGCTCGATGCCATGGTCGATGTGGAAGACGCCACAACCCGCGCGATCCTCGCGCGCTTCCATGGTTGGGACTTCCGGCTTACCACCGAGAGCGTTGCGGCCTCGATCTTCTATGTCTTTTTTTGGCGGTGGCACCAAACGGTCATTGCGTATCGATTTCCCGAGCAACTGATTCCGCTTGTGCGTGATGCCGGTTGGGGATTGAGCAGCGACTTGCTGCACCGCAACGTGGCCGATTGGTTCACCGATGAGGACGCGCGCCTCGTTGCGGTCCGGAAGGCGTTCGCCGAGGCCGTGGACTGGCTCACCGAGCAACGGGGCCCCGATCCCGCCGCCTGGGCCTGGGGAACGATCCATCGGCTCGGCGCGGTGCATCCCGCTGCCAGCACCCCGCTCCAGCACGAGTTTCTCGACATCTCGGTCGAAGCCTGTCCCGGCGGCGCGGGCACGTTGGCGAATGCCTTCTACACACCACCAGGCACGTTCGACACCAGAATGGGCGCGTCCTATCGCATGGTCGTGGATATGGGAAAGGACGGAGCGTTCCGTTCGATCACCTGGCCCGGCCAATCCGGTCATCCCGGCAGTCCGCACTACGCCGATCAAGCCGCCGATCATGTTGCCGGGCGCTACGTCGACCTGGAACGTGATTGGTCCGCTATCGAATCGACCGCGACATTGCGCACCGTCTTGACCCCGAACTAGGAGACTCCGATGCTCGACCCAACCTGGACCAAGAGCCGGCAAGATCGCCTTCGCGCGCTCATGGAGCGTGAGCGACTCGATCTGCTCTACCTATCCGACCAGCGGGACATTCTCTACGCCACCGGTCAGTTGTTGAATCTGCCAGATGCTGCCGGGAGCTTCCCGGCGCTTTTCGCGCTGGCGGCCGATGGCAGCTCGTGGCTCGTCAGCCACACCATGGAAGGCGACGCGCTGTCGACACAGCGCTTCGCATACGAACCCGCGCTCTCCGCCACCATGAACCCCGATCCTCTGGCGCGCCTGAATGCCGTCGTGGCCGCAGTCGTCGCTGGTGGATCGTTTCCGAAACGGGTCGGCTTTCAGGCAGAGTCGCTCCCCTGGTTGCTGCAGGACACGATCGCGCGCGTGCAACGTCCGGGCGAGTGGGTTGCCATCGACTCCCAGCTGCAGGCGATCCAGGCAATCAAGGACCCGGACGAGCTTGACTTGATGCGCGGCGCCATCCGGTGTTCCGCGGCCGCCTACGCAGCCGCGCGTGAGATCATCCGTCCCGGTGTGAACGAACTCGAGGTGCGCGAAGCTGGTCACCGCGCAGCGGTGCTCGCGGCGGGCGAGATCGTTTTCCACAATGGCGACTACTGTTCCGGTCTTCCTGGCGGTTTTGCGCGAGATCGGCGTATCGAGGCCGGCGAGCTGCATATCATCGATGCCTGGAGCTGCTACCGCGGTTATTGGTCAGATCTCAGCCGTGTCTTTGCCGTCTCCGAACCGACCCCGCTGCAGACTGAGATACATGACTGGATCGCTGAGGTGCTGCGCGGCGTGCAGGACGAAATCCGCCCTGGCGTCGACGGAACCGAGATCTGGTCGTGGCTGGATGCGCGCCTACGCGAGCATCCGCACTTGCGAAAGAACGGCCTTCGCGGACATGGCGGCCACTCCATTGGCACCCGGGCTCACGAGCAACCGGACATCAATCGCGAGCGGGGCGGGCGTATCGAAGCCGGCATGGTGCTTTGCGTCGAACCGAGCGGCTATTCCCCGAGCTGAACGCCGGAATCCGCCTCGAGAACCAGTTCCTCGTTACCGAGTCCGGCGCAGAACTCCTGAGCGACATTCCGTTGCGTTTGTGATGCCGATGAAGTAGAGTCAAGAGTGGGATATTCCCACCAGTTCTGGCGTCATCAAGCCAGCAAGGGGAGTCATTCGAATGTCTCTACAAGCAACAAGGGTTGATTCGAAGGGGCGCATTGTGCTGCCCAAGGAAACGCGGTCCGAACTCGGACTCGAACCGGGTGACATCCTCTTCATCGATACAGATGGAGCACGACGTGTCATCTATATGGCAAAGCCGGACAATCCGCTTGACATGCTAGCGGTCGCCGCACTTTCTGAAGACAGTGCTGGTGAAACTATCGACCTGGACGACGCGCTTTCGGTTCTGGACGAAGTCGAAGCCGATGCCGATGTCGCCTGAGTCGTATCGAGTTGGGTTGACGAAAGCCGCTCTGAAGGATCTCAAGGCGTATCGAGGCGATGCGAGCATTGTGAAGTCACGGCTGGATGTCCTCAAGGTCGACCCATTGGCTGGGCACGCCTTGACAGGCTCGCTTGCGGGCGTGCGTTCGCTCGCGTTCTCTTTGCGAGGAAGCGGTCAACACCGGGCGCTCTACATCTTTCGTGAGCTGACCGGCAAGAGCATCGTGTTCCTGATTGGGCCTCACGAGAACATCTACGCAAGAGGAGAGCGTCGGCTAAAGTTGCTCGACCTTGACTATCTCGACCTGGATTCATGACAGAATGACACTCACAGAAACGCTCATCGAGCTCATGGAAATAGCCGCTCCCACCGGGCAGGAAGAGCCGGTGCTTGCCTGGTGCCGGGAGAAGTGGGCTGCGGCCGGGGCGGATGTTTCCGTTCAGCCGATCGGGAATGTTCTGGGCCGCATCCGGGGAGATGGCCCAAGATTGCTCATCCAGGGCCACGCGGATGAGATCGGTTTTGTCGTCAAGTCGATCGACGAGCGTGGATTCATCTGGCTCACCGACGGTCAGGCCGGTAGCCGCAATTTCGCCGAGCGTTATCCGGTCGGCAAACCTGCCCTGATCGTGGCGCGCAATGCCCGCATCGACGGAGTGTTCGGCGCGCCAACCGGGCACATTCTCTCCACCAAGTCCGACCGAAGCAAGACACCATCCGAAGACGACATCTTTGTCGACATTGGTGTCGACTCTCGAGAAGAAGCTGAGGCGCTCGGTGTCCACGTCGGCGCAGGTGTCATTTGGAACTCACCCACCCGCTGGCTCGGCAAGCGTCTCTATGGAAAGGCGATCGACGATCGTGTCTCGCTCGCGTTGATGACGCATTTGCTCTCTGATGTGGCGCATGTAGATTTTCGCTATGACATCACGGTGGCGGCCACTATCCAGGAGGAAATCGGACTCATCGGCGCCCTATCGCTGGGCCAGGCCGGTCCGTTCGATCTCGCCATTGCTATCGACAATGGCCCTATTGCCGACTACCCCGGCACCAGCCTGAGAGAGATGCCCGTGCAACTCGGGAAGGGACCCACTCTTGTCTACAAAGACTCGTGGGCCCACTACGATCGACGTATCATCGATCAGCTCATCGATGTGGCCGATGCGAACGGAATTTCGATCCAGCGCTCGATCTACCCCGGGTTCGGTTCCGACGGAGCCTCGCTCATCCGCACTGGCATTCCGTCCGCGCTCCTCGCCGTCTCCACGCGCTACACCCATTCGGCCTTCGAAATGCTGGACGAGCGCGACCTCACCGGTGCGTTCGACCTCCTGCGGGCCTTTGTCACCAGCGACCCGATTCCGTTGCCACTCGGGCCGTCGTAGCCGGGAAACGTCGATGTCGATCTCGCGCCGAAGTGGCGTGCGTCGGTTCGCTCGACGTGGAGTCTGCGCGTTTGGCTTTCTGCGGGTCGGTCCGCTTGACATCTTGCCGTTGACTCGGTCAGGATGGCCGTCATCGTACGGCGATTCGTTTCGGTCGCCGCAGTTGCAATGACGCAATCGAAGAGAAAGGGCATCATGGCTGATCCAATTCGCGCGAAAGGCGTTATCGCCCGCACCCCCGGGGCGCCGGGCGAAGTCGAAGAGTTCCTCGTTCCGCATCCCGGTCCCGGCGAAGCGCTGGTGCGCATCCTCGCCAGTGGCGTTTGCCACACCGATCTCTCGGCCAAGAACGGCGTCTTTGGCACCGACTACTTCCCGTTCCTGTTGGGGCACGAAGGGAGCGGCATCGTCGAAGAGGTTGGCGAAGGTGTCACCAGTGTGAAGGAAGGCGACTACGTCATCCTCGCCTGGCGCGCCCCATGCGGGCTCTGTCGCTTCTGTCAGGTTGGCAAGCCGCACCTCTGCTCCGCCAGCCTGAACGCGACCCAGAAAATGACCACGCTCGATGGCGAGGAGCTCACGCCAATTCTCGGCATTGGCACGTTCTGCACGCATACCCTCGTCCACTCCCGCCAGTGCGTGCCGATCGAAGACGGGCTGCCGCCCGAGCAGATGAGTCTCATCGGTTGCGGCGTCATGACCGGTGTGGGCGCGGCGCTCTATTCAGCCAAAGTCGAGCCGGGACAATCGGTTGCAGTGATCGGCTGCGGCGGAGTGGGCCAGTCGGTCATCATGGGCGCCAAACTTGCCGGCGCCACGACCATCATCGCGGTCGATATCGATCCCAAGAAACTCGATTGGGCCACGGAGTTCGGCGCGACGCACACCGTGAATCCGCTCGACGGCGACCCGGTGGCCGCTATCAAGGAGATCACCGGTGGCAACGGTGTCAACGCTTCCTTCGAAGCGGTCGGTAAGCCGCAAACCATCGAAACTGCCATCTGGGCGCGCGATCTGGCCGGCACGTGCGTGATCATCGGTGTGGCCGACCAGCAAGCGTCCTATGACCTGCCGATCGCCAAATTCTTCGATCTTGGCGGATCGTTGCGCATTTCCTGGTATGGCGACTGCCTCCCCACCCGTGACTTCCCGCTGCTCTCACAGTGGTACGCCCAGGGGCAGCTCGATCTCGATCGCGTCGTCACTCGCGTCATTACCCTGGACGAGACGGAAGAAGCCTTCCATGCCATGGAGCGTGGTGAAACCCTGCGCAGCGTGATCAGACTCTAGCTGCCACAGTGGAGCGCCTCGCCCGGGCAACCGGTGCGGGGCGCTTTTTCTATCTATTGACAACTCGCAACGGAGAGCGGCCATCTCACTCTCCGGAAACCGACTGGACACTCCGGGACGGCCCACCGCCACTCCGCGCGGTCCCACCGTTGGAACGCTGGGCTAGACCCCTCTGCAATCACGCGGATTCCGTATTCCCTGGCACGATCGAGGATTCCGCCCCAGCGAGGAATGGGAGCGCCCGTACGGTCTCGATCGAGCGTCCCCAACAGTTTGCCGGTCCAGGTCAGAACGCGGAAACTGACGGAGCCACCCACTTGACATAGTTCCCGGACGACTTCATGCTGGAGTCTATCGACCACTACGTGATTGGAATTCCGGATGTCGCAACGTCATCCAGTCGCCAGGCGCGTTCGAGCTCCAACACCGCTCTGGCGCGACACTGACATTGCCAAGCCGCTCACATCGCTCCCGCTTCCGCTCACATCATTTGTCGGGCGCGAGGGAGACGCGGTGGCGATCGGTTCGCTTCTGAACCGCACTGACATACGGTTGGTGACCCTAACCGGACCAGGCGGGGTGGGGAAGACACGTCTGGCCCTCCGTGTGGCAGAGGAGTGGCAGGCGGAATTCGTCGACGGTGCCGTTTTCGTGCCGCTTGCCGATGTGCGCGACCCCGACCGAGTGCCGATCGTCGTCGCGGAGGCGCTTGGCGTATATGGTCGGGATGCCAGAGATCCTGCCATCGCAGTGGAACGGTTTCTCGCCGATCGAACGTTCCTGCTCATACTCGACAACTTCGAGCACTTGTTGGAAGCTGCTCCGCGCTTGACCCAGTGGCTGACGCAATGCCGCTGGCTCACGATCCTGGTTACGAGCAGATTCCAACTGCACATCACGGGCGAGCACGAGATCGTTGTCCAACCTTTGCCGGTTCCCGAGGTGGCAACAGGAACTTCATTCGAGGGGTTGCAGGCAAATCCCTCGGTGGAACTGTTTGTGGCTCGCGCACGAGCCGCGCGTGTCGATTTCGCCTTGTCTCCGGGGAACGCCCCGGCGGTGGCCGCGATCTGCGCGCAGCTGGAGGGGCTGCCGCTGGCAATCGAGCTTGCCGCGGCGCACATGTCACATCTGGGACCAGGCGATCTTCTCGAACGACTGCGCCGCGGACTCCCTGTGCTCGTGGACGGTCCTGATGACCAACAGGAGCGCAGGCGGTCGCTCGATCGCGCAATTGCCTGGAGCTTCGATCTCCTGTCCTGCAACGAGCAGACGCTCTTGCAGCGCCTCTCTGTTTTCGCCGGTGGATTCGATCTCGAGGCGGCTGAGGCCGTGGCAGCAGATGGCGGCGACATTCTCGATTGCCTGGGATCGCTTGTCCACAAGAGCTTCCTGACGACTCATGAAGTTGGAGGATTCTCTCGCTACACCATGCTGGAATCGATTCGCGCGTTCGCTGCCACACGCCTGGAGGCCAGCGGCGAGGCGGAGATCATGCGGCAACGCCATGCGCGCTATTTCGTCGATCTTGCGGAACTGGAGGATGAGGCAATCTGGGGAGGACCAAGGCACCGGCTTGCCCTCGACCGGCTCGAGAACGATATCTCGAATTGCAGAGCCGCGCTCCACTCTCTGGAGAAGGCCGGCGATGGCGCATCGCTCATGCGGCTTGCGGCCGCGCTGGGCGGGGTGTGGCACTACCGCAGCCACTGGCAAGAGGGGAGAATCTGGCTCGAAAAGGGTTTGTTCCTTGGAGGGGACTCTGTGCCGGCGGCGCGTGCCACAGCGTTGGTGAAGCTCACGATCCTGACACGAGATCTTGGAGAGGAGCCGGATCCAGCGTGGGCGTCCGAGGCCGTGCAGATCCGAAGGGCCATTCGTGATGACCGTGCGCTCGGGAGGGCGCTGAACCTCTCGGCAGCGCTCATAGCGCCAGACGATGTCGACCAGAAGCTCTCGGTGCTGGCAGAGGCAGAGTTTTTCAGCCGAAGGTCGAACAACGCAACCGGGATTGCCTGGGTTCACTACGGCCGCGCGCACTTGCGACGATGGGCAGGCGATCTGGATGGCGCGTGCGACCTGATGCGGGAATCGCTTGCGTGGTTCCGGAAGGATCAATTCTTCTTCGGCGCGTCAGTTGCCCTCCTCGACTTCGCCAAATTCGAGCTCGAGCGTGGAAACTCCTTTCGGGCGGTGGAGCACTATCGTGAGATGTTGGGGCTCTGGGAGGAGACGCGCAGCAAGGAACTGCTGGTCGCCGCCGTCGCCAGCATCGCCGAATTCCTGCGGGTCTGCGACCAACGGGACGCGGCCGTTACCCTGCTTTCGGCGCTCGACACCCTGGGACAGTCTGCGCGGCTAGCTGCGGCTCCGCGAGATCTCGATCAGGCTGCGCGCACCCTGGATCACCTGCGTGCGAGCTCCAGTGACGAGCAGTTTGCCAGGGCCTGGCAGCTGGGATCTGGTCTGGGCGTAGCGGATCTGATAGACCGCTGCGGATCATTCCTTGCCGCAGTCGGCGAGTTTCCTGCCCCTGTGCCGACTCCTGATCCAGAAGGCCTGACAGCCCGGGAGATCGATGTCATTCGGCTGCTGGCTTCTGGCAAGACAAACCGGGAGATCGCGAGCGCGCTCTTCATTGGCGAAAGCACCGTTATCAGCCACGTCCGCAGCATCCTGTCCAAGCTCGGAGTCAGCTCGCGCACCGCTGCTGCAGCGTGGGCGATTCACCATGGGTACGGCCAGTCTCTCTGAAGGTTCCTCCCAAAAATTGGGGACTCGCCAATATTGACTCGTTCGGAGAATCCGCAATTCTGGGGCGGACAGACTATTCCCTGAGTCGCACGATGGATGTGCGGCCCCACGGGAATTGCTGCCGGGACCGCTCGGGGCAACGGTTGCCCTGAACGCAGTCAGGGCGTTTCGCGCCAGGGAGTCTCATATGCGTTCGAAACGACGTCTTGTGGTGGCCGCTCTTGTCATTCCGATGCTCGCATTACTGATTGGGTCGGGGGTTGGAGTGCTTGCCCGAAGCATGCAACCACCACCCGATGCAGAACCGGGCTCCGTAGGGTTCCAGGGGGCGATCCTCGCAGCGATCGATACCTCGGTTGCGCCAGGTTTCCAACTGCAATTGGCACGGTCGGTCTTCGAACCGGGGGCCTATGTGACGAGCCACATCCATCCAACGGCCATCGTGGTCTGCGTGGAATCAGGCGCGCTCGGGTTTGCCCTCCAACACGGTTCGGGCACGGTGACGCGAGCGGCCATGGCCGGTACGCCAACGACCACCGAACAACTCTTGCCGGGAAATGACATCGAGCTTCAGCCAAACGATTGTGTTTCTTTCGATCACTTCGTCGAACACACGTCGCATACCGGCTGGAACAACAGTGATGGCGAAACCGTGTTGATCGAAGCGCGGCTCGTGAAGACCGACGAGCAGTTCACGACCTTCATCAACGCGGAAGGCACACCCGTCGCTCCCTGATCGAAACTCGGCGTCAACGTCCGTTCTGCTCCCAGGAATTGGGAGCGGAACGGAACTGCACGAACGCACCGGTGTGAAACAGCTGCAGTCGCAAGAGCCGGATATCAAGATGAGGGATGTCGAGCGAAAAGTGACGGAAATGCGTGTGTTGCATCGGCCTCCAGCCATTCAGCGTTCGTTCGAGGCGCCCGTTCACGAACTTGCGCCTTTTCCGATTCCTCGACTGCCCTTGCCATTGACCTCGTTCGTGGGGCGTGCGAGGGAACTCACCATCGTTGGCGCCCTGCTGAATCGAACCGATGTACGGTTGGTGACCCTGACCGGACCAGGCGGGGTGGGGAAGACACGTCTGGCCCTCCGTGTGGCAGAGGAGTGGCAGGCGGAGTTCACAGATGGGGTCGCGTATGTGCCCCTTGCGGATGAGCGCGATCCCGACCGGTTGGCTGCCGTTGTCGCCGAGTCGATTGGCGGTTTCGGCCAGACGACCGGAGACCCCGCCGATGCGGTCGAGTCCTATCTTGCCAGCCGTGCCTACCTCCTGATCCTCGACAACTTCGAGCACCTGCTCGAAGCGGCGCCCGTGCTGGCGCGATGGCTCTCGCATTGCCCTTGGCTCACCATATTGGTCACCAGTCGATTTTGCTTGCGCGTCAGCGGCGAGCATGAAGTCGCCATCCGCCCGCTTCCCCTTCCGGTAGCAGAAACGGACTGTTCGCTCGCGGCCCTGCGCGCTGTCCCATCTGTCCAGCTCTTTCTGGAGCGCGCGCAAGCCGCGCGTTCCGATTTCGCCCTGAACCCAGCGAATGCCGCAGCGATTGCGGCTCTCTGCTCGCGCCTCGAAGGACTCCCGCTCGCCATCGAGTTGGCGGCCGCACGCATGTCTCACATGGGACCGGGTGATCTCCTGGAACGGCTGGGCGGCAGATTGCCATTGCTCATGGACGGACCACACGATCAACCCGATCGCCTTCGCTCGCTCGAGCGGGCGATCGCGTGGAGTTTCGATCTCCTCACCACCTCGGAGCAGATCTTGTTGCAACAACTGTCTGTCTTCGCCGGTGGGTTCGATCTCGACGCCGCAGAGGCAGTGGCAGGTATCGGTTCCGGGACAATCGACGGCATCGCCTCTCTGGTCAACAAGAGCTTCCTCGAAGCACAGGAGGCCAAAGGTGTCTCCCGCTACACCATGCTGGAGTCGATCCGGGAGTTCGCGGCATTGCGGCTGGACGCGGCGGCGGACACAAACTCGATCAGGGATCGACACGCAGCGTATTTCGTCGAGCTCGCCGAACGCGAAGACGTTTCGATCTGGGGTGGCCATGGACATCGGCAATCGCTGGATCGGCTCGAACGTGATCTCGCAAACATGCGAGTTGCACTGGCGTGGCTCGATGCGTCGGGCAGCGGACCGGCCCTTCTGCGGCTCGCCGCGGCCCTGAGTGGGATTTGGCACTATCGCAGTCACTGGAGAGAAGCGCGCGTGTGGCTGAACAAGGGACTGCTCATGGGGGGAGCATCGGCTCCCAGGGCACGCGCCATCGCGCTCGCCAAGCTGACCGTTCTCGATCGTGACCTGTTGGAAGGTCCCGATGCTGCCAAAGCAGCTGAGGCGGTCGATATCTTTCGCGCAATCGAAGATGAGCGTGGAGTGGGGAGATCGCTTCTTCTGGCATCTACGCTCGTTGCATCGGACGATGTCGGGAGACAGCTCGCGCTTCTCGAAGCATCCGAGTTCCACTCGACCCGGGCTCGGAGCCCGACCAGTTTGGGATGGGTGCAGCTCGGGTACGCGAGTTTGCATCGCCGTACCGGTGATCTCTCTCGCGCGCGTGAGCATATGCGGGAGGCGGTAGCCTGCTTCCGGCAGGATGAGTTTCTGTTCGGCATCACGTGCGCGCTCATCGAGCTGGCAGTCATCGAAAGCAAGCTGGGGAATCGGCATTGCGCAGCCAATCTCTTCAGAGAAGCTATCGGGCTTTGGCCAGAAACGCGCAGCAAGGAACTGCTGTTCAATGCAATGAGCCGCATCGCCGAGTTCGCGTTTGTTGCCGGGCAGATGGAAGCGGCAGTTTCGCTGCTTTCGTCACTCGATGCACTCGGTCAATCTGCGAGTCTGCAAGCATCTCCCATAGTCTTGGAACGCGCCGATCACCTGCGCGCGCAGGTCATCACCCAACTCGGTGAAGATCGATTCGCGGCCGCCTGGGCAGGTGGGCGTCAAGCAACAGTCGATCGCTTGATTACTGGTGCGATGGATCTGCTTGCATCGATTGGCACAGCGGCGTCGGCCGGCGAGCGACCGCTTGGTGGCCTGACCGAACGCGAAGGCGACGTCATTCGCCTGTTGTCGCAAGGGAAGTCCAACCGCGAAATCGCCGCCGAACTCTCGATCAGTGAGTCCACGGCCATCAGCCATGTACGGAACATCTTGTCCAAACTTGGGGTCAGCTCCCGCACTGCCGCGGCCGCCTGGGCAATCCGGCATGGGTTCGATCAACCGCTCTGACGCGCATCTCACCCGAAATGGGGAGACCGCCACTCCTGCGCAAATCCTCAGTTCTGACGCTGACAACCGAGCTCCCGGAACGCACGATGACGTCACGGTTCCTGACGGAACCAGGCGAGGCCAGACGGCCCGCATGGCCATCACCGCGCGATACACCAGGGAGGTTCCAATGCGCCAGCTACGAGGCTCGAAGAGCGTCTTGCTCGTCGTTCCTATCCTTGCAATGCTCGTGCTAACCAATTTCGCTGTCCTTGCGCAGGGCGGTCCCCCTCCGCCGGATGCCGCGCCCGGTTCGGTAGGATTCCAGGGCGCGCTATTGGCGGCCATCGATACATCGGTTGCTCCGGGATACCGGTTGCAGCTTGCAGAATCGGTGTTCGAACCGGGCGCCTACGTCACGAGTCACGTTCATCCGACCGCCATCGTCGTCTGCGTGCAGTCCGGCGCGCTCGGCTTTGCGCTGCAACATGGCTCGGCGATGGTGACTCGCTTCGCGCTCGCACCCAAACCCCCCGCGGCCGACCCGCTGCTGGCCGATTCCGACATCGTTCAGCAACAGCTCTTGCCGGGAACGGACATCGTGCTCGAGCCGAGAGATTGTGTTGCGTTCGATCATTTCGCCGCGCCAACATCGCATACCGGGTGGAATCTCAGCGACGGCCCCACCGTGTTGATCGAAGCACGGCTCGTCAAGACCGACGAGCAGTTCACCACCTTCATCGACGATCAGGGGAACCCCATTGCCGCGAAGCCTCCCGTGCGAACAGGAAAGGCTGTGTTCCTCGATGAGTAGGTCGGCTCGAACAGCCGCGGAGAAGTGGGCGATATCTGCCCACTTCTTCGCTTTTGACATATTCCGGGGTCTGTTACATACTTCACAATGGCTTGAGAAACGGTGTTTCTCGGCTTTCGGCTGAATTGCCGCGCGGCTCCCGTATCGAGTCGGACCGGCTCAGTCATCCCCAGGAGCGCGAAGTTCTTCGCGCGACAGTACGCCATTGATTCCCGAAACGTATGCAGCGCCGGGATCGTCGAGCCGTACTGACTGGCTCACGATTTTGTCATGCCTTGTTTTGCGCTGCACGCCCAAAGGAACAGAACCAGTTGACTTCTACCCAATTCGCCGATCCGGTGGTGATCGAGGCTGCGCCTTCGTTCGCCTCCTACCGTATCGGCCCACAAACGCTTCGTGCCCTGGAAAAGATGGGCATCGAAACCCCGACCCCGATCCAGGCGCAAGCCGTTCCCGCACTTCTCGATGGACATGATGTCATTGGCCAGGCCCGCACCGGATCTGGCAAGACGCTCGCTTTTGGTATTCCCGCGCTCGAACTGGTCGATCCATCGATCAAGGCCGTGCAGGTGCTGGTGCTGACCCCGACGCGAGAACTCGCCACCCAGGTGGCCGAGGTTTTCGAGAAGTTGAGCGATGGCCGCGGCATCACGGTCGGTCTGCTTTTCGGTGGCCGCGCGGCCGGGCCGCAACGCATGATGTTGCGCCAGGGCGCGCACGTGATCGTCGGTACCCCGGGCCGTGTGCTGGACATGCTGAACCAGGGCGCGCTCTGGCTCGACAAGGTGCGCTACCTTGTGCTCGATGAAGCCGACGAAATGCTCGACCGTGGTTTTGCGCCCGATGTCGAGCGGATTCTTGGCCGCACCACATCGGCTCGGCAGACTGCGCTCTTCTCCGCCACCGTGCCGGAATGGGTGCGCAAGACGGCCGACCGGCATCTGAACGATCCCATCGAAGTGACCGTCGATCCCGGCCCGGAGAATATCGCTCCAGTGCCGCACACCGCCTATGACGTTCCCAATGACGACAAGATGGCTGTGCTGAAGGAACTGCTCGATCAGCAGGGAGAAGGCTCGATCATCGTCTTTGGCCGCACCAAGCATGGGGTCAAGAAGCTCGCGCGTCAGCTGCAGGCCGCCGGTTATCCGGTTGCCGCGCTGCAGGGCAATCTCTCCCAGAACGCGCGAGACGAGGTGATGGACAACTTCCGTAATGGACGTGTCCGCATCCTGTTGGCCACCAACGTAGCCGCCCGTGGGCTCGATATCTCACATGTCGAGCAGGTCATCAACATGGAGTTGCCGGAATCGCCCCAGTTGCTGACGCACCGTGTTGGCCGCACCGGCCGCATGGGACGTCAGGGACAAGCGATTACCTTGCTCAGCAAGGAAGACGGCGCCAAGTGGCGTCAGTTGGAGCGAGGTCTGGGGCGCAAAATCGACCGCAAACCCTGGCCGGGCGCGATCGACGCGCTGGCTGATACCGGCGAGGCGATCCCAACCGAGATGGCGGAGCACCACCAACCGCCGCATAAGCCGGCCAGCCACGATCATGCCATCGTCGCGCATGGCGAGGGGCGTCGGCGCGCTCCGCGCCCGGCACGCACCGAGCCAAAAGCCGCTACGTGGGACGGCAATCCGCTTCCCTTCTCGGTAGCTGGTGACAGTGTTCGTCCCAGCCAACCGGCGGCCGCGCATGGCAACCGTCGGGAGGACGGGCAGCGATCTCGCCGCAACCGTCCGGAGCCGAACGGCAACCGCAAGGATCCAGTGACTGTCGAAGTCGAGGTCGATGGCAATCGCTGGGACTACGACTCTCGCGCCGAGCGGGATCGTCGCCGCCAGTCGCGCAATGGCATTCGCCCGATCGCGCCGGTGCTCTATTCCAACCGTTCGGTTCACGAGTCGCCCAGCGCGCAGGATCGGCCGCGCCGCGAGCCAACGTCGCAGCGCTCATCGCGAACTGAGTCCAATGGTCAGGGCAACGGCTCCGGCCGCTCCCAGAACAATCGCCGTGTCGCCCCTGCCGGTAGCGACTCCAACCAGCGATTCGATATCGAATGCGCGGCCTGCGGTGTCGCCACGTCGGTGCCGTTCAAGCCCGATTCGGGCCGCCCGGTCTACTGCCGCGATTGCTACAACGCCATGCGCCCCGAAAGCGCCGGCCGTAGCCGATCGAATCGCGGCCGCCAATCGCAGGAATCTCGCCAGGCGCAGTCCGCGTAGACTCGCAACCAACCAGGTCGCCATGGCTCCGGTATTCGCCGGAGCCATGTTTTCTTCGGTTGCGAACGGGTTGCGCGGAGGAGCTGGAGAGTTCGTCCAGTCTATGCTGGCAACACGCCCGGAGCAACCGATCCGGCAGGTTGCCCGCGCTCGACCGCGTATGGTTCGACCAGTCCCGGCGCTACAGAGCAGTGGAGATAGAACAACGTCATCATGATGAACGCGATCGGATAGAACACGCAATAGACCGCGGCCGAGATCCACTGCGCCAGTTCGAGGTCGACGACATGCAGGATCAAGAGTGACGTCCCCAGCAGTACACCGGGCAGACTGGTAACTGCGGCGAATGCAGCCCCGATTGCCAATGCCCGGATCCAGTGACCGTTCATACGCGCTGCGCTCACATGACGCGCGCTTCTCCAGGTTGCTCCGTCGACGACCACCGACTGCGTAGCGAAATTCCATTGCACGCTCTTGTAGATCGCGAATGGAATCAGCACGATCGACAGTGACATGACCAGCAGCATGAGCGCGATCAGGAAGTTGGCCCCCAGCACGCGGGGAAAGAGATGCGCCCCTTGCCGCCAGGCTGCAGCAAGCGGAATCGGCTGGTTGCCCACTACGTGCAGCGTGGCAACGATCACCGCCGGACCCACAATGCATGCCAGCAGAATCTCCTGAGTCCCACCGAGCCCGGCATGCAGGAGGTACTGGATCACTCCGCCGATGTCCGCTTCGTCCGGCAGGCGCGCGTCGATCCAGTCGAACACGGAACCCTGCAAGTAGTCCTCGAACCGCTGTCCCACTACGGCCAGCGGGAACGCCAGCACCCCGGTGGTGACAAAGAAATACCCATGTTTGCCATAGAGCCGCACCGCGCGCGCCAGCCAACGCCAGGCCATTGCCGCCAGCACCAGGAATCCGCCGAACAGCACGACGATGACGCCCATCACCACCTTTGGATCGATGGGAAAGACTCGCACCAGTGTCGACCCGAACTCGGCCGCGCCACAGAATACCTCCGATATCCCCGGACCGATGGTGGACTTGATCGGTACCGGAAGACTGCTTCCGCGGATGTCATTGCCCCAGGTGATTGGGGCATCCCACCGTGGTTTCATGTTGGGGCCAGTTGGCCCGGCAAACATGCTCGGCTCCTGCCGGTCTCCCCAGAGGCCCTGATAGGTCAGCCATGCGAATGGTCCGGTGGGATCGATCTCGGCGGGGATCAGCACGACGTCGACCGGCAGTTCCTCGCTCGGTTCGTCGGAATAGTCGCAACCGAACCCGGAACCGTTTTCTCCCCAGCCGAGCCAGACCGCCGACTCGTAGTAGTCGGCGTGCGATCCCGACGATGGGTGAGCAACGATATGTGTGCCCTGCCACTCGACCTTGTCGTCGTCCGGGTCTGCCTGCTCCCCGCCATCGTGCTGCGCAAACGCGATGGCTCTCGGCATGAGTTGTTGCTCGAGGATCTCTTCGATGCTGTCGGCATCGAAGGTGAGCTGGATGCCTTCCCAGTCCGATTCGTGGGTGTTGTTGAAGAAGTTGAACACCCAGTAGAACCAGTACTGAACGACGATACCGCGTTGCCCCGGCTCCGACGTCACGCGCCCGTAGATGCTCGGCTCCAGGCCGAGCTCGGCCATACGCGTCTTGCCCCATTGCTCGTACGTGCATTCGGGGTCGCGGGGATTGCCCGGGAGATCGAGGTAGTAGCTGGCGTCGAGGCCCGCCAGATCGGCCGCGCCAATGTTGCGCTCGATCTCGGCATCGGTCGATTTTCCGCCAGCGCCGCGCTGCATCAGACGCACATCGTCGGTGCCGAAGAGGATATCGACGACTACCGGCCGATACTGCTCGCCGTCGTCTGAGCACTCCTTCGCATGCGATCTGACCATCACGATCGGAGCGTAGAGATCGACCAGTTGCTGTTCCAGCGAGATCGTCGAACCTTGCGCTCCGGCGACTGCCGGCAGGACGACCAGCGCAAGCGCCACCATCGCGAACGCGCTGCGCACTGGGGCGGTCAGTTTCACGCGCGTGACAGCCGATGGGCTCGGCGCGCCTCAGCTGCCACCCAATTCGCATGATCTTCAGGAGTCTCGAGCAGCAGCTGCGGGACCGGCAGCGGCGAACCGTTGCCATCCAGGGCCACAAAGACCAGGTACGCCGAGTTCGCCTTGCGAGTTGCACCCGAAAGTGGTTGCTCGGCTACCACTGTCGTCGCGACTTCCAAACTCGTGCGCCCGGTCCACGTGATCCGGGCAGAGACATGCACCAGATCGCCCACATGGACCGGCGCATCGAAGGTCATTTGGTCGATCAGTCTGGTTACGACGCGGGCACGGCAATGACGCATCGCGGCGGTGCCGGCTGCTTCATCCATTAGTTTGAACACCCACGCCCCGTGCACGTTTCCGAACGGGTTGGCGTGCTCCGGAAGCATGAGCTGCCGCAGCACGATCTCACTTTCCGATGCCGGTCGCCCGTCCATGTATCCCTCACGTGTCACACGATCGAGGTTGCGATCATACCGGAAACCGCCGCTGGCTGGCGTTATCGATGTCCAGGGGATCCCTACCCACTGGAGGCAAGCTGGGGCACGGTCGGGGCTGCGGCGCTGGCTTGGTCTGGAAGGTACGGGGCAACCCGCCCGGGAGCGATCGACCGGCGCAGGTAGAAGAGCGTTGCCGCAATCGATCCGATTGGGTAGAGCACGCAGAAGAGCACTGCCGAGATCCATTGCGCAACCGGGAGCTCGACACCGCCAACCATCAGCAGCGCTGTGCCGATCAACGGCGCCGGCAATCCGATCAGGGCCGTTACCGCAACCACCATGGCCGCCGAATGAATCCAGTGTCCTTCGACTCGTCCCTTGCTCATGTCGAGCGAGCCACGCACCGTGGCATCGTCGGCCACCACAGCCTGCGGCGCGAAAAACCATTGCACGCCCTTGTACACCGCGAGCGGGAGCAGAACGACCGACAGGATCATGAGTTCGATCAGCACCGCGTAGAGCACGCGTGATGCCGCGACCCGGGGATAGATGCGGAAATCCGAATGCCAGGCGCCGGCTGGACGGCCTGCCTCCGCGCAATAGATCAGATACGCGCCGATCGTGACAATCGGTCCGATAACCGCGCTGAGCAGCACCTCCTGAACCGTGCCAGTTGCGGCGCCGGCCACGAACTCCCAAAGCGTCCGAAGATAGGTCGATTCGGGTAGTCTGGTCAGCAGCGCCGATTCCGACTGGTCTTGCACCCATGCCTCGAGGCGCTGCCCCATCGCGGCAATGGGAAATGCCAACACGCCTACGGTGATGAAGAAGTACCCGTGCCGGACGTACATCCTGATGGCTTCCCAGGTGTATCGCCAGGCAACCAGAGTAAACGCCAAGAGCCCCACGATCGCTGCCACGATGAGCCCGGTGATGAGCTTCTGATCGATTCCAAAGACGCGCACCACGCGTGAGCCAAGCTCGGCCGCTCCGCAGAAGACTTGCGAGATTCCCGGGCCGATCGTCGGATGCACCGGAACCGCGAGCGAGTTTTGGCGGATCTCGCTCAACCAGCTGATTGGCGAATGCCAGCGGGAGTGCTGCATCGGGCCTTTGGGACCGGAGAAGAGTCCGGGAACCTCCACCTCGCCCCAGTCTCCGGCGAACGTCAGCCAGGCGAATTCACTCGTCGCCTCGCTCACCTCGTTGGGCAAGAGCACAACATGGACGGGGATCTCGACTTCTGGCGCATCGGCGTGGTCGCAGCCAAAGCCCGAGCCATCTTCTCCCCAACCAAGCCAAACCGCTTCGGCGTAGTAGTCCGCGTGGGAACCGGATGAGGGATGCGCGACCACGTGGGTGCCCCGCATTTCGACCTTGTCCTGGCCGACATGCCCCAACTCTCCGCCGGCGTGCTGCGCGAAACCGATAGTGGTCGGCAGCGGCTGCTTCTCGAGGATGTCCTGCACACTGGTGGCGTCGGCGAAGTAGACCTGAACGCCTTCCCAGTCCGATTCATGCACATCGTTGAACAGGTTGTAGATCCAGTAGTACCAGTACTGGACGACAATGCCGGGCTTTCCCGGTTCGGTGAGGACAAAGGCATAGATGCTCGGCGTGATGCCAAGCTCCGCCATGCGTTTCTTGCCCCACTTCTCGTAGCTGCACCCAGGGTTTCGCGGATCGAACGGGAGATCGATGTAGTGCCGATCATCGAGCCCAAAGAGATCGCTCGCCTGGATGCCGCGCTTGATCTCTTCGTCCGGTTTGCCATGCGCTCCCCGGCGCATCAGGCGGACATCGTCGGTCCCGAAAATGATGTCTACTACCACAGGCCGGAACTGCTCGCCGTTGGTGCTGCATTCCTGGAGTTGTTCCTTGATCATCACGACCGGCGCGTAGAGATCGGCCAGTTGTTGTTCTGCCGATATGGCTGTCTCCTGCGCGGCGACGCCCGGGGCCTCGATAGACGTTCCGGCAAGCGCGAAGAGCAGGCAGAGCACACCAGCAGCACCCAGCAGACGTCGATAGCCCACTGAGTACCCGAACACGCCGCAAGCTCGACCGAATGTTGATGCCATGCTCCCGATTATGCCGGAATACCCATTATTCTTCTTGCAGGGAAACGGCGCCCGTTTGCGGGGTGGAGCGGTCGATTCGGAACCATCGTCAAGTTGGTCGACACTGTCCGGACGCAGGTCCAGTTATCCCGATTTACGAGCCCAGTACCGGTTCGAAGCCAGATGGGGTATCGAGCATGGACTTCAACGCTGTCCACTGCTCCGTGTCGACCGGCAGATTGGTCGCATCCTTGCGGTCGAAGTGCTTCAGCCCCTTCAGCACGTCGTGCTCGCGTAGCTCAGCTTTGGTGATGGGCGGATTCAAGGTTGCGTCCAGTCGCCAACGTATCCATTTTGCTGGCGCTCCACCCTCTTCCAGCGGTTCGCCCTCATATGGCGCGCCAACCAGCGTGCCGAGCGCGTAGAGTCCGGCGTTCTCGCCCTCTTCCCAGAGCAACACCAGATCGCCGCCACGCAGCTCGTCGACATGCTCGCGCACATACCAAATGCCGACATCGCCGATTTCGAGCGCGTCGACCGTCTTGGCGATGCTGAACTGCGGAACATTCGATTGGAAGAGCCAGACGTTTTCGTTGCCGGTGAGCGCCGGAAGCAAACCGTTCAGAGTTGTCATCGTCGTCCTCCTGTCGAGTGGCGAAGAAATCATGCGTTTGGACTGATTCCATTATGGGGAATCGGGTCCAGCGCCGCCCGAACGATGCAGTGAGTACGAATCGATCGCTAATCCTCGCTCTGCTCGAGACTCGCATTCAGACCCAAGGTGACTTGTTCGAAGATTTCCAGGCCCACTCGCATTTGCTGCTGTGCCGCAGGGTCGAGTTTTGCAACCTCGTTTTTCATGCGGGAGACGAGTTCTTTCTCGACATGGGTGCTGATTTCCATCCCACGCTCGGTCAGCACGAGTTGGATACGACGGCGGTCGGACGGATGCGCCTCACGCCGGATGAGCCCGCGCGATTCCAACCGGTCGACCAGCCCGGTGATGACGGTTGGCGCGACCCCCAGGACACGGGAGATCTCTGCCATCGAGGCGTTGAGGGTGCGGACCAGATAGAGCACATTGAGCTGCTGAAAACTGACTTCGACATCCGGAATGAGCGAAGGGACGAGTTGTGAAATCCATCTCCGGTAATGCAAATACGTCGAAAAAATCAATTGCGAATCATCGACACGGTCGTTCATGGTCGGGTGACCCTTTCTCGAAACGCAGGTTGCGCACTGGCATCGGTATTTTCATAGTATACCTTGCTGATAATACTTTCTCGATTTTGCGGCGCGCGCTTTGCGGGTAACGTATCGAGCTACCGGCTGACAATCGGAATCGGCATCCTTGGCCTGTGCGCTCAGGCGAGGGGAAACGTGGGCAGGTAGAGCTGCTCGACAGGCGGATGCCCGATCGAACGCGCAACCGCATGCTCCATCACCGTGCGGAATTGCGAGCGCGCCCTGGCCTCCCATGCCTCCAGGTCCACCCCAGGCAGTCGACCGTTCTCGACCACCACTCGTCCATCCACGATGACCATGCGGGCATCCCGGCGGCTCCCGCCGAGCACGAGTCTTTGGATCGGATCGGGCAGTTGCCCCAGATGCGGCCCTGAGAGGTCCCACACCACGATGTCCGCGAGCGCGCCCGGCATGAGGCGACCCAGGTCCGGACGGCCCAAGGCATCGGCCCCGCCGATCGTCGCTGCCGTGAAGTAGTCCGCGCAGTTGGCCTCCATCGAGCCATCCGCGATGCGCGCGGTCAGGATGCCAACGTGCAGATTGAGCCAGAAATCCGGCGGCCAGGTGTCCGTTCCCATCCCGATGCGCACTCCGGCCTGCCGCATGGAGGGAAACGAGCGCATCACATCGGCGTGCCGCGCCATCACCAGCGGGCAATGCACGATCGAGGCGCCCGATTCGACCAACCACCCGATCTCTCGTTCGATCTGCTCCGGCGTTGGGTCGATTCCGCCCAGAAATACGCCATGCGGCAGGATCGTCCGTGCGCTGAGAAAATCGAGATCGTGCAGCACTGTCAACGATGAACGCCCCCAGCGTTCCTGCATGGTCTGGAGCTCGACCGTTCCCTGGCAGCAGTGCAAGCGCACGGGACATCCCAGTTCGTCGCCCGCGTCCCGCGTGCGGATCAGGAGCTCCTCGGTGCAGTACTCGATCCGGTCCGGTTGCAGAAACCCGCGCACCAGACCATCGTGCGCACCGTCGAAATCGCGCACGAACCGAATCGCGTCCTCGATTCCCCGGTAACCGCGCTCGAGCTCCCAGTGAATGCCGAGCCTTCCTGACCCATCGACCGTGCCGTATCCGGTGCGATAGGACGGACCCAGGTAGACCCGAAGCCCCAGTGCCGCGGCGTCCTCCGCGGCCTGCGCGTTCTCTGCGTACGACTCGGCCCACTCCCGATAGAGCAGCGAGCGAATGGGGAGAGCGGTGGTGACTCCCCCAAGCAGAAGCTGCGCCATCGCGTAGCGATGCTGAAACGCTTCCTCTTCAAAGGAATAGGCTTCGGTCGGACCAGAAGCGACGTAGTCGTCCGCCCAGATGCGGCCCTTCTTCCAGCCGGGTTGGTTGTCGAACCCCAGTACGGTCGTGTCCAGGTCGAACAAGGCGTCCAGATCGACAAATCCCGGCGCGATCAGCGTGTCACCGGCATCGATCTCCCGATCCACGTCACCTGGAAAATCGCGACCCACGAACTCGATGTGGTTGTCCGAGAAGACGACAGATCCGTTCTCGATCAGCCGGTGCGATGCACCATCGCTGCCTACCACCCATCGTCCGGAAATGCTCGTTCGCGTCACGTATCGAATCTCCTGGCTGAAATGGATTTTCAGTCGATGTGTCAGGCTATACTGGCAGATCGTGAATCGTCCGTGCCCTTTTTGTGGTCATCACAGATCGGTGCTGGGGGACGGCACGATAGATTCGTATCGTCGCGTAGGGAGCCTGGGTGAGCAACGATCAGTTCGAAGCAATGTTTCGTTCATTTCTCAAGGGAGACCTGTCCCGCCGAAATCTGATGATTCGGACTGCCGGTCTTGCTGGCGCTGCGGCGGCAGTTACCTCCACCGGAACCGGTCTCGTCGGCTCCGCCTACGCGCAGGATGCCACTCCGGGCGATCCAGCAGATGTCAAGCCGGGCGGAACGCTCCGCATGGGTATGCAATCCGATCCGGGTGGGCTCGATCCGCAGCTCAACTCCGCGACGGCATTGTGGAAAGCGACCGAGCTGATCTACAGCTTCCTGACCCAGGTGAATCCCGATCTCACGGTCCGGCCAGACCTGGCCAAGTCCTGGGAGATTTCCGAGGACGGGTTGACCTATACCTTCAAGCTGAATCCCGCTACCTTCCACAATGGGCGCGCGGTCGTGGCCGCGGATGTGAAGTACAGCTTCGAGCGGCTGGTGGATCCCGCCACCGCGTCGCCGACGGCTGGCTCGCTGGTTTCCATGCAATCCATCGAAGCCCCGGATGACGAAACGGTCGTGATCACGCTGACCCAGCCGAACGCGGCCTTCCTGGTCGAGCTTTCCGGTATGGGATGCATCATCATCCCGAAGGAAGTCGTCGAGGAGCATGGCGACCTAATGCAGGTCGCGGTCGGCTCCGGACCGTTCAAGTTCGTCGAGTACGTGCCGAACACGCACATCAAGCTCGAGAAAAACCCGGACTACTTCGAATCCGGTTTGCCGTATCTCGACGCCGTGGAGATGTTGATCGCCGCCGAGGACAATTCGCGCACTGCGGCGCTGATTCAGGGAACGGTCGATTTCATCGAGTATGTGCCGTCGCAGGATATTCCAATCCTGGAGGCGGACTCCAGCATCAAGCTGGCTGGCAACTCCATCCAGCAGATCCGGATGATCGCGTTCAATCTCACCCGCGAGCCGTTCGACAACCCGCAGGTGCGCAAGGCCATCTCCATGGCGGTCGACCGCGGCCCGATCATCGACGCAGCCCTCTCGGGATACGGCACGCCGACCGAGCAGATCTTTGCCGCTGACTTCTGGGCCAGTCTGGGCGAGCGCGAGATTCCCGCGCCCGACATCGAAGGCGCCAAAGCGCTCTTGGCCGAGGCTGGGTTCCCTGACGGGATCAAGACGACGCTCACCGGCTGGGCGGAATATGGCTTCCTGAAAAACGCCGCTGTCGTGGTGCAGGAGCAGCTCAAGCAGATCGGTATCGAAGCCGAGCTCAACCTGCTCGATACCGGTTCCATGCTGCAGACGGTCTACACAGACTTCGACTTCGACGTGGTCGTGACGGGCGACAGCACCTACGTCGATCCAAACAGCCTGATCTATCGCAATTTCAAGACCGGGGAGGGCGGAAACTTCAGCCAATACTCCGATCCCGAGATGGACCAGCTGATCGACGACGGCATCGCGACCACCGATCTTGCTGCCCGTACCGAGATCTACCAGACGATCTCCGAGAAACTGTTGGTCGATCTCCCCTGGGTTTGTCTCTTCATCGGCCAGCAATACGAGGCGATGAAGACCTATGTGATGGGCTACGAGCACATCCCGACTGGTTCGAACATCTCTGTCCGGCAGGTCTGGCTCGACCAGTAGGCGTCGACCTTTCTGGTTTCTATGTTCGGGGGCCCGAAGCGGTGCATCCGCTCGGGCCCCTGGCGCGTGTAGCGCCGCGTTTTCCCGGCTTTGTTCCGCCAGTTCCTGGAGGTTAGGCGCGACATCGCGACATCGCGACCTCAAGATGCGGACCGTCGAGCAAAGTGCGGGCGAGCAAATGCTCTATACTCCGGAAACTGTTGCCGAAGTCCGCGTGCTTGTCATAAGGGGCGGCGCAACCGAACGCGCGGGATAGGCTGGCATTCGTCTTCGACTGTTTTGTAAGGAGTTCGAGTTGGCTCAGAAAGATCACTTCGAAGAGACGTTTCGCTCGTTCATCACGGGCGATCTGAACCGCCGCAGCTTCATGCTGCGTTCCGCCGGTCTGGCCGGCGCCGCCGCAGCTGCCACGGTTCCTGGCGTAGCCCGTTTCGGCACTGCCCTTGCGCAGGATGCAACCCCGCCGGCCGATGTCGTCATGGGCGGGACGCTGCGCATGGGCATGCAGTCCGACCCAGGCACGCTCGATCCGCAGCTCCAGTCCCTCACGGCGACCTGGCACGTGGTCGAGTTCATCTACAACCGCCTCACCAAGGTCAATCCGGATCTCTCGGTCGCGCTCGAGCTCGCAGAGTCGGTGGACATTTCCGAGGATGGCCTCACCTATACCTTCAAGCTGCATCCAGCCAATTTCCACAACGGTCGACCAGTGGTCGCCGAGGATGTGGTTTTCAGCTTCAACCGCCTGATCGCCCCGGAAACGGCCTCCCCATCGGCGGCGGACCTGGCATCCATGGCGTCTATCGAGGCGCCGGATGACAGCACGGTCGTTATCACCCTCAAGCAGCCGGATGCGTCCTTCCTGGCGATGATTTCCGGCCAGTCGTGCATCATCATTCCGAAGGAAGTCATCGAGGAGCATGGCGATCTCTCGCAGGTGGCCATTGGCTCCGGACCGTTCAAGTTCGTCGAGTACGTGCCGAACACGCACATCAAGCTCGAGAAGAACACCGACTACTTCGAGGCGGGCGTGCCGTACCTGGATGCACTGGAGATGCTGATCGCCGCTGAGGACAACTCGCGCACCGCGGCGCTCATTCAGGGCACGGTCGATTTCATCGAGTACGCTCCTTCGCAGGATATTCCCATTCTCGAGTCGGACTCCAGCATCCAGCTGGCAGGCAATTCGATTCAGCAGATTCGCATGATCGGCTTCAATCTCACCCGCGAGCCGTTCACCAATCCGCAGGTGCGCAAGGCCATTTCCATGGCGATCGACCGCGGCCCGATCATCGATGCTGCTCTTTCCGGATATGGCACGCCGACCGAGCAGATCTTCGCCGCGACCTTCTGGCCGAGTCTGGGCGAGCTCGAGATCCCCGCGCCGGACATCGAAGGCGCCAAGGCCCTGCTGGCCGAAGCCGGTTTCCCGGATGGGTTCGACACCACGATCACCAGCTGGGCCGAATACGGCTTCCTCAAGAACACCGCTGTCGTGGTGCAGGAACAACTCAAGCAGATCGGCATCAACGCCGAGCTCAACTTGCTCGATACCGGCTCCATGGGCCAGACCGTCTACATCGACAAGGACTTCGATATGGCGGTCACCGGAGACTCAGGTTTCGTCGATCCGAACGGCCTCGTCTTCGGCAATTTCTACACGGGTGAAGGCGGTAACTTCGTCGGCTATTCCAACCCGCAGGCCGACGAACTGATTTCGCAGGGAATCGCTGTTACCGACCAGGCCGCCCGCACCGAGATCTACCAGCAGCTCTCCGAGCTCCTGATGGAAGAGCTCCCGTGGGTCTGCTTGTACATCGGTCAGCAGTACGAGGCGATGAAGTCCTACGTCATGGGCTACGAGCACATCCCGACCGGCTCGAACCTCTCCATCGTCCGCGTCTGGCTCGACCAGTAGGCGACGGGATCAGGTTCAGAGTCCGGAGTCCAGGGGTCCCGAGCGGCGAACGCGCTTGGGGCCCCGGGCTCCTGAACCGGCATCGCGCAGGACATCCTTTTCCTGCCGTCAACCGGAACACCGCGGCAGTGCGCGGACGTTCTGAACAATTGCAATCACGATCCGAGAGGGCGCGGACGCCCTCGTGTACGATCCCAAAACTGTCTCAGGCCTCCGGATTCCGGGCTCAGGACTCGTCAAAGGTTCGCGTATGGGCGCTTTCATCATCCGACGACTTCTGTTGCTCATACCGCTCCTCCTGGGTGTCTCGATCATCGTCTTTGCGATGATCCATGCTATTCCCGGTGATCCGACCCAGATCCTGATCGGCACCGATCAACAGATTTCCGACGAGCAACGCGAGATCATCCGCCAGCAGTATGGAATCGACCAGCCGCTGCCGGTGCAATACGGCAAATGGATCGGCCGCGTCCTGCAAGGCGATCTCGGCACCTCGATCCGCACCCGCCGCGCGCTGACCTATGAGCTCCGTTTGCGGCTGCCCGTCACCATCGAGCTCACGTTGTTGGCCGGTATCCTCGGCACCATTCCGGCGGTCGCGGTGGGGGTTCTTGCGGCGGTCCGTCGCAACTCCCGGCTCGACTACGGCGCCACGGTCGCGACGCTGATCGGCATTTCCGTCCCGAACTTCCTGCTCGCGACGTTATTGGTGCTCCTCTTCTCAGTGAAATTGAAATGGTTACCGCCAATCGGGTTCATTCCCTTCCGTGAAGACCCCATTCAAAATCTGAAAGTCATGATCATGCCTGCCATCAGCCTGGCGTTGCCGCTGGCGGCGATTCTGATGCGCAACACGCGCTCCGCCGTGCTCGAAGCGCTCACCTCCGATCATGTGCGTGTGGCGCGCGCGAAGGGGCTTTCGCAGCGCACCGTTCTCAGCCGCCATGTGCTGCGCAACGCATCGATCCCCATCATCACCGTGGCCGGCATTCAGATCGCAACCCTGCTGGGTGGAACGGTCATCATCGAGCGCATCTTCTCGCTACCCGGCATTGGCAGCTACATCGTCGATGGCATCAACAACCGTGACTACGCGGTGGTTACGAGTGTGACCTTGGTGATGGCGACAATCTTTGTGCTCGTCAGTTTGTTCGTGGACATCCTCTATGCGGTGATGGATCCACGTCTGCGCAGGGGGTCATGATGGATCAGGACGCAGGCGGTCTCGTCGAAGGGACATTCACGACCGGTTCGGACACGCTCACCGATGCTGGCGAGCTCTCTCCCCTGGCTGCGTCGCTTACCCGGCCGCCGCGACGCGCCAGCATCTGGCGCGTCGTCAGCCGGCAGCGGCTTGCGCTGACCGGCATCATCCTGGTGGCGTTCTTCGCTCTGATTGCGCTCATCGGACCGTATATCGCCCCGCATGGCAAGACCGAGCAGTTCAGCGGCGAGCGGCTCAAGCCGCCCAGCCGAGAGTTCCTGCTCGGCACCGATGAGTTTGGCCGCGATGTCTTCAGCCGATTGCTCTACGGCGCGCGCATCAGTTTCGAAGTCGGGTTCATCGTGGTCGGCATTGCCGCCACATTCGGCATCATCTTCGGCATCATTGCCGGCTATCGCGGTGGCTGGACCGACAGCGGCATTTCACTGATTTCGGACATCATTTTTGCGTTCCCGGCCGTGTTGCTTGCCATCGCGGTTATCACCATGCTCGGCAACAATCTCACCAACGCGATTCTGGCGATCTCGTTGGTCTACATTCCGCCGTTCGTGCGCATCGTGCGCGGCTCGACCCTGACCGTGCGCAACACCGCTTATGTGGAAGCTGCCAGATCGATCGGTGTGTCCACGCCGCGCATGTTGACGCGGCACATCTTCCCGAATATCACCGCGCCGCTGATCGTCCAGGCATCGATCGCCTTTGCGCTGGCGATTCTTTCCGAAGCCGCGCTTGCCTTCCTCGGGCTCGGCAACAAGGCGCCCGAACCGTCGTGGGGTTCGATGGTCAGCGGTTCCTACGGCTATCTGCAAATCTCCGCCTGGCCCGCGATTGCGCCCGGAGTAGCCATTGCCTTGACCGTGCTCGGGTTCAACCTGCTCGGCGATGGTTTGCGCGACGCGCTGGATCCACGCCTGCGGAACACCTGATCTTCGCATGGCACAATGCCGCCAACACGTTTCTCGGCGCCAATGAGTTCGTTGGGGCATCACGGTCGACCGTGATGTGACCAGTGCGGAGTGACATGAGCGCATCGGCCGAAACCATTCTCCGGGCGCTGATCGCGGCGGTCACTGTCATTGCGGCGGCGTACCTGGGGTTCGCGCTGCTCCAGTGGCTGGCCGGCCGGTACAGTGACCGCTACCCAGCCCTGACCTCGATGGCCGACCGGGCTCGGCGGCCGTTTCGATTCCTGGTCGGTCTCATTGCCGCGCAAGTCGTTTCCGCCCGTATCGCGCATCTGGACGGGACCTGGGTCGACACCTTCGACCATGGACTGAAGATCGGCACGATCGTGTCCCTGGTCTGGCTCGCCATCACGGCGGTGAACGTCGTCGAAGAGCAGATTCTCAAGAACGACGAGAAACGCGAGCGCGACCCGATCGACCGGCGTCGCATCAGGACCCAGATCACGCTACTTCGGCGGCTGATCGTTGCTTCGATTATCGGGATCGGAGTGGTCGCGGTGCTGTTGACCTTTCCAGCGGTGGCGTCGCTCGGCACCACGCTGGTTGCGTCGGCTGGGCTCATCTCCATCGTTGCCGGTCTTGCCGCGCAAACTTCGCTCACCAACGTCTTCGCAGGAATTCAGCTGGCGCTCAGCGACACCGTCCGCGTCGGCGATGTAGTGGTTGTGGGAACGCAGTCGGGGACGATTACCCAGCTCACGCTCACGCATGTCGAAATGCGGCTCTGGGATGGCCGCGTGTTGATCCTGCCCTCGGTCCTCTTCATCAGCCAGCCGTTCGAGAACTGGACCCGCAATCGCAATCAGATCGGCGGCTCAGTCTTCATGGATGTCGATTGGGATACCCCGGTCGACGAAATCCGGCAAGAGGTGACGCGGATTCTCGAAGGAACCGATCTGTGGGACGGCCGGCGCAATTTCGTGCTGATCTCCAACATGACCGGCGCGACGATGCAACTCCAGATCGGCGTGAGCGCCGCGAACCCGGAGAATCTCTTCGCGCTTCAGTCGCTGGTGCGCGAAAAGGTGACGGAGTTCCTGATTCAGCAACATCCCGACAGTATCGTGCGCAATCGCACCCAGGCACTCCAGCAACCAGCGCTTACCCCTGCGCACGGTCCGGTGGAATCCAAACTGGACGACATGGAGCCGGGTGGCGACACCGACCGCATGCATCGATAGTCCGACACCGGGATTCCAGCATCGGCGCACGAAGCCGATTCGCCGTGCGGCATTTGACGTTGCGCCCGGGCTCTGGAACACTATCCCCATCTGGATGAACACAAACGGGGTGAGATGAGCGCCTCGCACAAGATGTGCCTGGCCAGCACCACCCGAGTGTCATCGCGCAGATCGCCCGTCGTCAACGGGCACGACTGTGTTTCCAACGGCGGAGACACGAATATCGACACAAGGAGGCGTGAATGCGACACGACAAGACTGTGAACTCTCCCCTTCGCGTGAACCGGCGAACCGTGCTCAAATCGGCCACGGGCGCCGCGGCCGCCATGTGCGCATGGGGTGTTGCCGGCAAGTCGTACACTCGCGCGCTTGCGCAGGATAGTGTTCGGCAGCAGATCATCGCGATCCCGGGAGCGGGCACCCAGCCGACCGATGCCGATATGCAGAAGGTCGGCGAGCTTTGCCTCGAGGCTACGAAGGCCAATGTCCAGCCCGGTGAATTCCAGGGACAGAAGCTGACCTTCCTGGGCCTCAACAATGCTGGGCTGCACAACCTGGTGTTCCGGCCGCTGTTGGCAGCCTGGGAGGAATACACCGGCGCGGAGATCGAATGGATCGACCTTCCACAGGGCGAAGTGTTCGCGCGGGTGCAGCAGAGTATCGCGTCTGGCACCGTCGATTGGGACATTCTCGAAGGCGGCGCGCCATGGGAAGGTGACATTCTGGGTGGCGGCTGGTCGTCGGTCATGCCCGACTGGGTCAAGACGCAGATCGAAATCGATGACTACGTCAACCTCGTCAAAGCGCCGGTTGGCACCTGGAACGGTGACACCTATCGCATCTCCATCGACGGTGACTGCCACAACTTCAACTATCGCTCCGATATCCTCGGCGATCCTGATCTCGCCAGCCAGTGGACCACGGAAAGCGGTGGAGACGGCGAATGGGGTGTGCCGACCACCTGGCAGCAGGTGCAGAAGCAGTCCCAGTTCCTCAGTGGGAAACAGTTCGAGGGACAGGATACGTATGGGATCCTGGACGAATGCGCGCCATGGGGCGGGTTCGGTTGGTACTTCTTTGCCAGCCGCGCGACGGCTTACGCCAAGCATCCAGACGCCAAGGCATGGTTGTTCGATCCGACAACCATGAAGCCGTATGTGAACAGCCCAGCGTTTGTGCGAGCGGCGCAGGACATCATCGACAACCTTCCGTACGCTCCCGCCGACCAGGTGAACGCCGATGGCAACCGCACCTGGCAAGAGCAGTTCCTGGCGGGAATCGGCGCCTATGTGCACTGGTGGGGTGACGTCGGATCGAACGTCTATACCAACGATGTTTCCGTGGTGCAGGACAAGGTGATGTTCAGCATCCTGCCTGGTTCCGATGACGTCTACAACAATGCGACCGGCGAGTGGGAGACGCTCTCCAGCGGGCCGAACTTCTCGCCGAACGAGGCATATATCGGCTGGGGTCTCTATGTTGCCAAGCGCACCGAAGAGGCGGGCAACAACAAGGCTGCGTGGAGCGCCGCGGCGCATCTCGGCGGCAAGGACATCTCCCTTTGGATGGCCCTCTATCCATCCGGGATGCAGTGCTACCGCAACAGCCAGTTCAACATCGATGAGTGGGCGTCGATCGGACAGCCGATCGAGTTCGTGCAGTCTTATCTCGACTCGCAGCAGAACTCGTACAACCATCCCAATGGCGCGGTCGAGCCGCGCATCCCCGGCATCTTCCAGTACTACAGCCTGGCGGAGACGGAGCTTGCGCAAGCCTACAGCGGCCAGAAGACCGCCCAGGAGGCGCTCGATGCGGCCGCAGCAGCCTGGGAGGATCTCACGGATCAGCTCGGCCGCGAGAACCAGATCCAGCTCTATCAGTCCGCAATCGGCTGAGCTGCGTCGCTATCGATTGTTCTTGCAGTGCGCCCGGCGTCATGTCGGGCGCACGCGCGAATGGGCCGCTGGACCTCCCCCGACCCGCAAGCAACTTCATTGCAGGAAATGACGAGTGCACGAATCAGCGATGGCTGACTATTCGGTCGGCGGTGTCTCGAAAGAGCGCGAACGACTGGGCAAGCTGGTGATCTGGATCGCGACGCTCGTCGCGCTCATTCCGCTTGCGCTGCAGATCGCTCATGAGGTTGGCTGGACGGATCGCGGTCTGTCCAATTGGCGGCCGGTCGCCTACGCGTTCGTCCTCTGGTCGGTCATGCTCTGTGTGGGGTTGGTTCTCAGCCGTGGCCAGAAGGGAGAACAGGCCGTTTTTCTCCTCCCGGCCACGTTACTCACGATCGCGTTCGTCATCTTCCCCACGATCTACGCGTTCTTTATTGCATTTAGTGACTGGAATCTGAGCGCGGTCAGTGATCGCAGTTTCAATGGGCTTGGCAACTTCCGCAAGCTCTTTCACGACAGCGGCTACTGGAACGCCATGCGCAACATGGCGTACTACGTTGCGGCGGTGCTCGCGCAGTATGTCATTGCCTTTGGACTGGCGCTCTTGCTGAATCAGGATATTCGCGGGCGGAAATTCTTTCGTGTCGTGTTTCTGCTGCCCTTCATGCTGAGCCCCGTCGCGGTGAGCTTCATGATCGGCAAGACGATCATGAACAGCCAGTATGGTCCCTATCTTCTCCTGCTCGACGCCCTCGGCATCGACCGATTTCCGCTGTTCGAAAGCGCCTGGAGCGCGCGCCTGATGATCATGATCATGGATGCCTGGTACAGCATCCCGTTCATGCTGGTGCTCCTGCTTGCGGGCCTGCAGGCGATGCCGCGTGAGGTGATCGAGGCGGCGCGCGTCGATGGCTCGTCGAGTTGGCAGACCTTTCGAGACATGACGTTTCCGCTCATGCTGCCGGTCAGCGTAACGGCGGTCATCCTTCGCGTGATCTTCGAGCTCAAATTGCTCGATGTGGTGAAGGTCGTGACCGGTGGCGGTCCGGGAAACTACACCGATACCGTGACCCTGTTCATCTATCGCGAGGGGATCGAGCGGACAAATGTCGGTTACGCCACGGCATTGTCCACCTTCTATCTCTTCGCAATCATTCTTCTGCTGACCTTGCTGCTCTGGCTGGTCAACAAGTGGATGGCGAAGTTCGCCTAAACCAGGCGCGAGGTCGCACGCATGGCAACACAGGTCCCACACGAGATCATCGAGCCGAGACGGGCGAGACCATCGATTGGCCGGCCAGTCGGTCGGTTCCTGACGTATGCCATCCTGATTCTCTGGGCGTTCATCTGCCTGTTCCCCCTCTACTGGACGGCTACCACCGCGTTCAAAGAAGCAAAGGACATCTACGCCTTCAAGCTGATTCCCTGGGTCCAGTTCGAGCCGAGCTGGAAAGGCTATCAATCGCTCGGGCTCTCTCCCGACACGATTCACATTGCATCCACGACCAGGGACCAACTGATCAAGCACTATCAGAATTCAGTGGTCATCTCTCTCAGCGCGGCGTTGCTCACCACCGTGGCGGGTTCACTCGCGGCCTACGGGCTTTCGCGCTTCAGCTACAAGTTCGGGCCATGGCGCAACAAGGACATCTCCTTCTGGTTTCTCTCACAGCTGATTCTTCCGCCAATCGCGCTGGTCATGCCGCTGCTGGTGCTTTATCGAAAGGAATCGCTGGCGCTGCTCGACACACGGGCCGGGCTGATCCTGGTGTACATCATCATGACGCTGCCGATTGTGGTGTGGATCATGCGCGACCAGTTCAATTCCATTCCGAATGAACTGGAGCAGGCTGCCCTGGTGGACGGCGCCGGAATCTGGCAGACATTTCTTCAGATCGTCGTGCCAATTGCGACACCGGGCTTTGTGGCCTCGTTCATCCTGGCGCTGGTGCTCTGCTGGAACGAGTATTTCTTTGCGGTGACGTTCGCTGGCGCGAGAGCCCCGACATTGCCGATCTTGCTGGCGGGACAGACCGGTTCGCAGGGCACCCGTTGGTGGTCGATCGGAGCGCTGGCCACCATCACGATTCTGCCGTTGGTGATCATCGGCATCTTCCTCGAGCGCTATATCGTCAAGGGGCTCACAGCCGGGGCGGTCAAGTAGCCGCAGCGGACAGTTCCTTACGCGTCGCTGGTCGAAATCACGCCCGCGCCGCTCACCCGCACCCGGCCACTCAGGAGCACTGCTCCGAGCGCGAGCGCCCAGGCGATGCCAAAGCAGATGAGATATCCGGCATCGACGTTTCGGCTCTCCATGGCGGCAAAGGCGGTGCCGGTCAACGCGAGCGTTACCGAGACTGCCAACGCCTCGGACACCTGCAATGCCGAGCTGTTCTTTCCCTGTTCCGCTTGTGTCGAGAGCTGCAGCGTCAAGAGCGATAGTGACGAGTAGATCAGGCCCATCCCAAACCCGGAAAAGCCCCAGCCGAAGACGCCGATCAGCACCGGAATCTGTTCCCAGATCAGCAGCGCCACGCTGGCGATCCCGATACAGAGCGAAACCGCGCCCGTTCGCACGAAGGTTGCCGGCGCGATCCGTGTATCCAGTCGCCCACGCAACCACGATCCTGCGAACCAGGTCACTCCCCCGATGGTCAAGATCGATCCGGCCATCGCCGGTGAAAAGCCGCGCTCCCGGTCGAGCAGCAGAGGCAAATAGATCTCCGCGCCGATAAACGCCGAACCCACCAGACCGCGCAAGATGAAGACGGTGGGCAGTCCCCGTTCGGCACGGAAGGTGCCGTCTGGCAGCAAACGCGGACTGCTCAACGCGAGTCCGGCTATCGAGGCGGCAATCAGGGAAATCCCAACGATGTCCCGTCGCTCGCCACCGTAGTGCAATACTGCTGCGCCGATCGCGGCGAGCAACGACCAGCCGATCTTGACGATGGCGCCCCGCTTGTCCCAGTTTGGGTCTGGCACGGTGTCATCGAGCATGCGCAACGCAGGGCGCACCAGAATAGCTGCCGGGATCGCCAGGATTGGCATGCTCAGAAACACCCAACGCCAGTCGAGGTGTTCCACGGTCAACCCGGCGATCGTCGGTCCGACGATGGATGGGACCACCCAGGCCGCCGAAATGGCGACGAACACCCCCGGACGCAGCGACTCCGGATAGGCTCTCCCAATCACCACGTAGAGCGAGACGAGCAACAGGCCTGATCCAAGCCCATGCACCGCGCGTCCGATGACGACCATTTCCATTACCGGCGCGGTGCCGACCAGCAGCATGCCGATGATGAAGAGCGTCACCCCAGCCAGCAACGCGCCTGCCGGTCCGCGCCGGTCGCACCAGATGCCCGCGGCCACCATACCGATCACGCCAGTGGCCATCGGCACCGCGAATGCCATCGCGTACAGCGAAAGACCATCGAGCGCTTCGGCCACTGTCGGCATGGCGGTGGTGACTGCCAGCGATTGGTAGGCGAGCAAGACGACCAACGACACCATGCCAAAGGTCACGGTGCGGAACTGGCGCGCATCGGGAGCGGCGACGGGTTCGGGTTCCCTGGATTGCTCCTCGATCGGGAGCTCGATGGCGATCGCTTCGGACACTGGACGGAGAAACCTCATCGTGCGGTCGCGCCGAGCCACGCTGGCGGCGCGAAGTCTCATCATGCTACAACCTCAATCGTTGTTGAGGTCAAGCATGAGCCAACCGCTCGATCATCGAACCGCGATAACGTCCGAACTGACCGTGGGCCAGCTTGCCGAACGGAGCGGCGTGGCGGTGTCCGCGCTTCACTTCTATGAACGACAGGGACTCATCGCCAGTCGCCGCACGTACGGCAACCAACGACGCTACCGGCGCGACACCCTTCGCCGGGTCGCATTCATCCGCGTGGCGCAACGGGTGGGGATGTCGCTCGCCGAGATCAAGGCTGCCCTGGACGGACTTCCCGAGGGCCGGCCACCGGGGAGAGCCGATTGGCAGCGCCTTTCGAACAGTTGGCGCGCCGAGCTCGATCACCGAATCGCGCAGATGGAGAAACTGCGCGACGAGTTGACCGGCTGCATCGGTTGCGGCTGCTTGTCGCTCGATACCTGCGTGCTTTTCAACCCCGACGACACGCTCTCCGGGGAAGGTCCCGGTCCGCGGCGACTACTTGTGGACACCGACGAGTCCGCGTAGCCTGAAGATCGGGGTACGGCGCTGCAGGCGGGTGGCTACGCCACGTACGCGCCTTCCCGGGCTACCACACGACCACCCTTGAGCACCAGCCATCGCGCTGGTCGTTCGAAGATCGGCTCCAGGTGGTTCTCGCCCTCGACGATCACCAGGTCGGCGTTGCTCCCGACCTCCAAACCGTAGTTCTCTACACCGATCACATTGGCTCCGCCATAGGTGGCGATATCGAGCGCCAACTGGATGTCCGCGTCCCGCCGGAAGTTGTTGCGATAGGCGACCAGGAAGGTGCGTAGCAGCATGTCCGGCATATTGAGCGGTCCCCAGGCGTCGCGAATTCCGTCGTTGCCGGTGCACATGCGCACGCCGGCCTCACGCAGCTTCTTCACTGGCGGGGGGACCCGCGGACCGCTCGGCCCGTGGCTCATGATGGCGATATCGTTTTCCACCAGAAGGTCCACCAGTCCGCGGAACCGATCTTCGTCGACCGTGCCGAGACAGAACGCATGGCTGATGACCACCCGTCCCTGGAACCCGAGCCGTCTGGTCCGTTCGGCGATCTCTTCCACGTCGAACGCGCCCAGCTCGCCCGGTTCGTGCAGGTGGATATCGATGTCGCGGTCGTATTTCTCCGCCAGCGCGAAAATCGCGTCCAGCTGTCCCTTGGGATCGCGGTCGATGGCCGACGGGTCGAGTCCTCCGACCACCTCCGCTCCCATCCGCAATCCTTCTTCGATGAGCTCCAACGTTCCGGGCCGAATGAGCAGACCGCTCTGGGGAAAGGCGCAGATCTGAATCGTGATGGCATGCTTCAGCTCGTCTCGCGTCTGCAGCACTCCTTCGAGTCCGGAAAGCCCGATCTCGGTATCGATATCGACAAAGGTGCGCACATGCGTAGTCCCGGCGGCGATCATCCGTTTGGCGACTGCGGCCGATTGCGCGTGGGAATCGATACCGCGGTCCATGCGCAGTCGCCGCTCGTTGGAGATCATCTCCTCGATGGTCGACCCGACATCGTTCGGATACCAGCCGAGCCCGAGCAGCGTCTTGTCGATATGCGCGTGCGCGTCGACGAACCCGGGAAAGACCAGACGCCCGCCGCAATCGATCACCTCGCCCGAGCTATCGAGCGTGCCGACCAGCCCGACTGCAACGATGACCCCATCTTCGACCAGCAGATCGATGAAGACCCCGTCCGGCGCGCGCAGATTCCGAAGCAGCGTCATTTGCACTCCTGTCGCGATGCAAGATCAACGCATGACCCAACAGGTTCATCGTATGCGATTTCGTGCCATCCCGTTGTAGATGGATATCGGGTTCGCACGATGCCGTTCCTTGTCCCTATTGGGATGACATTGCCGGCTTGCGTGATTTCAAGATGACCCGTACTCCTGCGCTTGCTGGCCGCACCAGCAAGCAGAGCGACAGAACTGCGCCCAGCAGCATTGTCATGCCGGCGATTGTGAGCGCGACGGTCGCCCCTTTCGCAAGCGCCTCGGATTGCGTTTGACCAGAGGCCCGATTCGCTACGCCATGAAAAATGGTCGGCACGATCGCGATGCTCAGCGTCATTGCCGCCATGCGCGCCAGGTTGAGCACGCCCGAGGCACGGCTCGAGAGCTCGGCTGGAACCGATCGCATAGGAATCGTGTTCGCCTGCGAAATGGTCATGCCAACGCCGATGCCGACTATTCCCAGGAGTCCTGCCGTGACTGCGATTCCTCGACCGATCGTGACGCCCGTGACCAACAGCATCGATCCGGTCAACAGGAATCCAACAGCCATCATCCGGGGGGGACCGATGCGTTCCGACCATCGGCCAGCCAGGGGAGCGGAAAGTGTCAGCCCCAGTGCCAGCGGAACCAGTGCCCGCCCCGCCTCGGACGCACTTTCTCCCAGTCCATCCTGCAGATAGACCGAGAGCGGCAGCATGATTCCGCCATAGCCGAGATTGAACACGATCATGCCCATCATGCCACCGACAAAGTGCCGGTCACGAAACACCGAAAGGGGCACCATCGGATTCGCCGTGCGCCGTTCCCACTGGATCAGGGCGATTGCGGCGATAGCGGCAATGCCAACGGCGCCTATTACAGAACCGCTCATCCACGATCGGTGCCCGCTCTCGATAAGGGCGAACGCGCTGGCGCTCAGCGCAATGCCAGAAAAGAGGATGCCTGGCAGATCGACCGGCACATGGCGCGCCGATCTCGGCACGGACGGCAGGTATCGCCTCAGTCCCCACAGCACCCCGATGCCAACTGGCAGGTTGATGAGGAAGACGCTTTCCCAGCCGGCCAGCTCGACCAGAACGCCACCTACAAGCGGACCGGTGAACGCCGCAAGCCCTCCGAGCGCGCTTGCAATGCCAAATGCAGCGGCTCGCCGCTCCGGAGCGAACAACACCACCACGAGTGCCAGCACCTGGGAGAGCATCGCCGCACCTCCGATGCCCTGCAGCACACGCGCAGCGATCAACAGGAACGGACCACCCATCCACCCCGCAAGCGCGCAGAGCGCCGACGAGGAGACGAAGAGCGCGGTGCCAAAGGCAAAGACTCGTCGCTGACCGAATCGGTCGCCAGCCCACCCGAACAGCAGCAGCGGCACGGTAAAGGCGATGAGATAGATATCGATCACCCATTGAACGGCTGTCAGGTCCGTATCGAAATCATCACGAATCGACCGTTGCGCCACATTCAGCACAGTGCCATCGAGCAAGAGCATGAACATGCCGACACAAACGGCAATGAATCCGCGCCACGCGGAAGGGCGCGGTGAGCGCTCCAGTTGCATGAGAGTTCCTTTGCCTACGTGCTAGAAGTCGATGATGTCGAGATAGATCGGTCGCTGTCCGTGTGCGGGAAGATCGGTCAACGGGCGAAGATAGAGATCGCCCTGTATCTGCGCGGACGCGATCTTGCTGGTGGCTTCAGCGAGTTCTGAATCGGTCTCGAATGGAAGCGCGACGTGATCGATGCGGCAGTGACAGGCCAAATTCGAGATGTGCAGCAACAGGCTCCGCAGCGCCCTACTGGAGCGGTAGCCCACCATCGTTACTCCCCACTGTTGGACGACCGTGTTCGGCCGAAGCGTGGGGAAGACCGACGCCGCTTCTGGCGCGATGTGATGCACCAGCACTTTCTGGACATAGGTCCAGTCCCAAATCGCGGCGCACGCCACGATACGACCTTGCTCGCGCTTGACGAACAAGCGGTCGAGCCCGACCGTTGGAATTCGTTCGAGCGCCTGCCGGAGCGATGCAGCAGTCATCGCGGCGTAGAAGTCGTGACCTGCCCAGGTTTCGTTGATGAGCTCGGCAATCTCGTCGAGCTCCCCGCGCCGCGCAGGCGAGACGCCGTTGTCGAGGCGCATATCCGTGTGTTCGACGATCATGAAGTTCACGACGAGCGACGCTCGCTGCCGAAAACCGAACTGTGAGAAGAGTCCGATCGAGGCTTCGTTTTCACGCAGGATGATTGCCGAGGAGAGGTCGGCGCTCGCAGCCAGCAACTCTTCATCGATTCGGGCGCGCAGCTTCCGAGCAACACCGGCTCGACGGAACATTGGCGCAGTGAAGTACTGGAATTCGTACGCCACTCGGCGCAACTGACCGGCAACGAGCAATTCGCGCACGGCAAACGAGGCAGAACCGGCGAGTTGTCCGGCTTCTTCGGCCACCAGCGTGCGCGAGGATTCATAGGCATGAGCGCGGGCGAAGAAATCTGGCTCGTTGACGAACGAGAACTCGATGCCATCGGTTCCCTGCGGGGTGTCCCGCATGTGCTGCTGCAGAATGGGGGCGTCGTCGTAGCGGACATCTCGCGTAATCACTTGAACCTCTTCTCCTGGTGTATCCCATTAGTTCGAACGCTCTGGTCGCCAGGAGACCCCGCATCCAAACCGGGGCCCGACTGGCGCCAACACCGGCTAACCGGCGCACATTCACTGTACGTAAAGAGGGATGGCCTGGAATCGGCAAATGTGCCTAATCAACTTGCGGATCGATACGTATCCGCCAATGTTGAACTCGAACAAATGGCGTAAGTAGCCGGAGTCGGCATTGCGCAGACGTCCCTGGCCCGGAGTTCGACATGAGTACCCGAATTGGCTGAGGAAGTAAGGCACGTTTCAGCCGAAACGGCCGGAGTTGGTGATTCGGACGCTATCCGACCATTCTGTCTCGGAGCGCAGCTGGAAGCTCGAGACTGATCTGACCCGAGCGCCCTGCCCAAACCTGACCGAGATTTTTCCCGTAGCCGATGACGTCCATCCCGCGCCGTTCCGCCATCCAGGCGGTCGGTTGCGCTGTGTCGCTGACGTCCCAGAGATCAGGCGGGTGATTCAGCTCCAGACCGACCTCGGACAGGAGGATGGCCGTGCGTTGCGACGTTGCGCCCCGCTCGATCAGATGGCTCATCAATGCCGCGCCCCATGGCATGTGAGCATGCCGTGCCATGACGATGGTGAACGCCAGATTCCGCTCGGGCGCCAGCAGCCGCGCGCGGTCCATGAACGTATCGAAGAATGCGCCGCCCACACCCTTGCCGCGCGCTTCCGGCGCGACCGCGACGTACCCCAGCTCGACGGCCACACATGGCGCGGTGACCATACCCAGTTCGCGACTGACCAACTCCTCGAACGGCAGCACGAAGATACGCGACCGTTTCGGTTGGCGCGGATTGGGAATGATCGAGAAATAGTGCTGCCGGCGAATCCGATTCCAATGGTAGTAGTGCAGGGTCATCGCGCCGATCGGACGTCCGGTATGGTCATCTTGCCGCCAAACCTCGATGATCGGCCGGGCCGAATGCATGGGGTCCAGCCAATCGACCGATTCCGATCGGCCCAACAACGACCAGGAATCGAGCGCGAACTTGGCAAGACGGTATCCGCTGAAAAAGGAACGGCCGAGGTAGTCCAGGGTACGAACCGCCTCGCCTTCCTCTTCGACACGGGTAACGGTGCGTACCAGCTCGGTAACCATCCGGATCCTCCATCCGAGCGCAGCAGGAGCGTTCGAACAACGCGGGGAACCCGGCGCCGAGCGCCGAGGGCACAGCCGATCGGATGGATTGCGCACAAGCTGGGCGGCCAGGCCCAACTCGGGTCAAACACATCGGGGCTGTGTTCGGGGTGAACGTATGGTAGTGCACGTTCAGACCGTTTGTACAGAGGATTCGATTGCTGAGTGGACCGGAAAACCCCAGTGTTTATGCGGGATTTTGTGCCGTGGTGGCATTTTGCGGTAGGCAGGTCCGTTCGCTGGACGCGAACACACGCGTTCGTACACGGGTACGTACAGAGCGAATGCGTTGGTCCCGTGGGCACAGCGCGTGGCACGCGCTGGTTCCGTTGAGAAAACGTTATCTGCAAACTGCAGGTGCGCAATCGCCCAAGGGTGCGTGTGCGAGCGTCGTCGACACTTCGGGTTGCCCGGTCGCGAGGGCGTGACACGGATTCGGCAACTCAGGCCCGTTTGCGAGTTCCTGTCAGGATGCCAGCGAGTGCTCGATGGTTCGCCGCCAGGCCATTGCTTTGCTCCGCCACCTTGGAAAAGATTGGCCAGACATAGTAGTATCCGCGTCCGGCGAACCCGGAATAGCCGGAAGAACCGGAATAACCGGAACTCGTTCAGCTTCCGGCAACCATCAGTTCGAGCAACCCTCCGTGTGCGGCAGGAGTGAAGTCTCTCGTGAGCGAAAACATCCAGGAAAAGGCAACAACACCCGGCGATATCTATCAAGCAATACCGGCGGCGCGTCCGTTGAGCGATTTTGCGGTCGAACGGGTAGGCGATGACCTCGTCATTCTCGATGGCGAGTCGATGCAGTACCACACGCTGAACCTGGCGGCGGCCCAGATTTGGCAGGCATGTGACGGCGTCAATTCGACGAATCGCATTGCGAGTGAGTTGGGATTGCCCATCGAGTTGGTGGAATCCACCGTGAGTGAATTGGGTGAGGCGGGGCTGTTGCAGTCGCCGAGCGCTCAGTGGGACTCGACGCTCAACCGCCGGCGCGCGTCCAAGTTGATTGCTGCTGGGCTTGTTGGCGCGTCGGACTGCCTGTGTCAAGTCCATAACTGTACCCGATGCTGCCTCAGCCTTACGCTATTGGCCAGTGTGCCTGGGTTCATGCGGTAGTGGCATTCGCGTCTTGTGCCGCTTCAACTTGTCATTGAGACCGTCACTGGCGGGTCAGGCTATGCTGCATAAGCGGCGGTACCGGCCGCAGGAGATGCTGTGTCTGCTTCGTGGTTCTTTGCGGTCAAAAGGCACAAGATGAACTCTGTGATAACGGTTCCACTGCAACTGGAGGAGTCGATTCAGACGACCCATATCTCGCCACCGACGAGGAAGGCAACGTCGACCTCGAAGCCATCGACGCCCTGGAGCAGGAAGCAGCGCCCGAGACCGAAGCTATTGAGCCGATAGTCGAAGAGGTGGCTCCAGTCGAGGTCGTCGAGAGCCAGCCAGCCCCTGTGGAAGTCGTCGAATCTCAACCCGAGCCGACTGAGATCGTGGACACCAGCAGTGAGGGCGAGCAGGAGATCACCGAAGAGCAATCCAGCTGATATCGTCGCTGGAGAGCTGACAAACGCTACGAGAGCGCGAGCGAGGCGGGCCGTTCGGTCCGCCTCGTTCATCGTTCTGGCGGAATCGGCCTTGACGCTTTTGGGCGACTTTCGTAAACTTCCACGCTGCCGCTGCGTCATCGCAGCGGCGCGTTTTTGTGACCATCGACGCTCGATACCAGCACGAACCAAGAGATCGCTCAGCTAATCGGGCGACGGGAGCACGGAGACCATGACCAAGCGAACCTATCAGCCGAAGCGAATCCCTCGGTTGCGCGAGCACGGCTTCCTGGCCCGCATGTCCAGCAAGGGTGGCCGGGCTGTACTGCAGCGCCGCCGCGCCAAGGGCCGCTGGAAGCTCACCGTCCGCGACGAGAAGAAATTCACGCAGAACAAGTAGGAGAGCGGAAATAGGAAATCGGAAATAGGAAATAGCGCACGCCGCACGGCCAACTAGCGTAGCCCGAGACGGGGCAGTTGTTTCTACCATTTCCCATTTCCTATCTCCCATTTCCGCGCACGTCATGGACCGCTCGCTCCGCCTTCGCGAAGACTGGGAGGTCCGCAATGCCCGATCACGAGGCAGGGCCCAGGCGTTGGGTCCCCTCGTGATTCGTGTTTTCGCCCATCCCGACGATCCGCGCCCGAACCGGTATGCGGTCATCGCCGGCAAGAAGGTGGGCAAAGCGCACGAGCGCAACCGATGCAAACGCCTCGTGCGCGAAGTCCTGCGCGAGCTGCATCCAACGTTGAAACCGGGGCACGATATCGTGGTCATCGTGCGGGGCGGCCCGGACGAGCTGACCGGCCTCGAGGTCGCGCGAGAGACCCTCACCACATTGTTTCAGCGCGCGCGCCTTCTCTAGCGGGTCCCGGTGACGTATTCTCTGGAACGGACCATGGCAGGCGCCTGAGCGCACGCACTATCATCCCCACATTATGAAGATCACCACCGTCATTCCCCTGGCGTTGCTCCGTTTCTACAAGATCTTTCTTTCGCCGTTCTTCCCTTCGGCGTGCCGATTCCAGCCGACCTGCTCGGTCTACGCTTACGAAGCCATCGAGAAGCACGGCGCCATCAAAGGTTCCTGGCTCGGCTTGAAGCGTCTTCTCCGCTGCGGCCCCTGGACCCCAGGCGGCTACGACCCCGTCCCAGACTAGCAGGCGGCACGCGGCAGACAGCAGGCAGAGGCGTCGAAGATCGGTTGTGCTCAGATGAGGCGTCGCCCATGAGCACAATTCGCCTATCGTTCTCCGCGTGCTGCGTGCTGCGTGCTGCGTGCTGCGTGCTGCGTGCCGCGTGCCGCGTGCCGTGCCGCTGGACCAAAACCCCGTGGTTCTTTATGCTTACCGCTTAGCCGCTGGATCGGCGGATCGGCTGCGCATGCGCGCCGGTTCGGTTCGCCCGGGAGCAGTGGTGGGTAGGTAATCGCCGAATCCGGCATTCCGACGGTGTGACAACCATGTGTCGACTCGCTTCATGGCAGCGGTTTGCCGTGCGCGCGCCGGTGCTCGCTTCGGCGCCAGGTTCCAAGAACTCGTCCTCGACCGCGCGGAGGCTTCGTGCTCGAATCGTTTGACCTAGTAAGCGGCATCCTGCAGCCGTTGCTGTCCATACCGTCGTTTCCTTCGCCTCCCGGTTGGAATGCGTTCGTCGATCTTCTGGAACGCGCGCTCAATTTCCTCGCGGTTCATCTGCATAGCGCCGGACTGGCGGTGATCGTCTTCACGATCATCATCAAGACCCTGCTGCTGCCGCTGACCATCAAGGCGACGCGTTCGAGCCGCGCGATGCAGGAGCTGCAGCCGAAGATCAAGGAACTGCAGAAGAAATACGCCAAGGACAAGCAGAAGCTCTATCAGGAGACGACCAAGCTCTACAGCCAGTATCAGGCCAACCCCATGGCCGGCTGTCTCCCGATGCTCATCCAGATGCCGATCTTCCTCGGTCTCTATCGGGCCATCCTGCATCTGTCCAATGGCAACGTGGATTTCCCGATCTCAGATCTCTGGGCTGGCGGCTTCCTCTGGTTGCCCAGTCTCGCCGAGCCAGATCCGTACCACATCCTCCCGATCATGGCGGGTGTCTTCCAGTTCATCCAGACCAAGATGATGCGTCCGGCCGGGATGGGGAAATCGTCCGATCCCCAGCAGGCCATGATGAACACGATGATGAATTTCCTGCCCATTACCGTGGTGCTCTTCGGATGGAGCTTCGCTTCCGGCCCGGTCATCTACTGGGTCACGCAGAGCGTCTATTCCGTCGTGCAGCAGTGGCTCATCACCGGCTGGGGCTCCATGAAGGACTGGTTCCCCTGGTTGCCCGAGCTGCCAGAGCATCGTCGGCTGGGCTATCGGCCACCGCGTGACCCATCGGAATTCGTGGTCCTGAGTGAGGACGGCACGCCGATCCGCCCGAAGGGTGTCATGGGTTGGTTCCAGGCCAAGATGGAAGAAGCGCAGGCCCAGCAGGCAGCCCGCCAGGGCGCAGTGACCGTCGACGAGGAGATCGAGGAAACCCCGGTCAAGACCGCGCGGGTTACCACCACCTCCAGGAAGGGAAACAAGCGGCAACAGCACGAACGCAATGTCCAGGCGCAAGCCGCAGCCGACGGCGCGGATGATGAAGCGCCGGCCACCAGGTCCAATGGGCATTCGGCCAAGGGCGCTCCGAAACGGACACGCTCGACACGCAAGACCTCCTAGCGGGGGTTGCGGAGACCAGGAACGCTTACACCCCTCGAGGTCGAGACGTGATCGGCCGCAGAGGGAAATCCGAAAGATCGAGGGAGCTCGAAGCAAATGGCGAACCGGATGACAAGTGTCGAAATTCAGGCCCTGTCGGTCGATGAGGCGATCCGCCTCGCGCTCGAACAGCTCGACCTCGACGAAAGCGATGTCGATATCGAGGTCCTCTCAGACGCTGGTCCAGATGAGGATGCCGAAGCGCTCGTGCGTGTGACCGCCAAGGGGATGGCCTCTCAGCCAATCCCCAGCGGCAAACCGAGTCAGAAAGAGACGGGACGTCCCAAGTCCCAGCGGCGCGCGCCCGGCGATCGACCCTCACAGCGGGGCGAAGGACACCGGCGCGATCGCCAGCCGGCTCCTCCTCCGCGTGTCTACGATCCAAACCGCGCCGACACCGAGGACGAGGCGATTGCCAAGGAAATCGTTGCCGAGCTGCTTGGGCATATGGGCATCGTGGCCGAGGTCGTCGCCACGGACAATCCGTCGTCGATGGATTCCGGCGAGGAGGATCCCCCCACGATTTTCATCGATGTGCTGGGGCAAGATCTTGGCTTGCTGATCGGCCGACGGGGCGAGCATCTGGCGCATCTGCAATACATCGTGAATCTCATTGCCAACAAGCGCCTGGGTGACTACACCCGGGTCATCGTCGATGTCGAGGCCTATCGCACCCGGCGCGAGGAGTCGCTCATCGCGCTGGCCGAGCGGGTCGCACGCCAGGTTTCGCGCAGTGGACGTCCAATCGTGCTCGAGCCAATGCCGCCCAACGAACGGCGTGTGGTGCATATGACCCTGCGGGAGCATCCCGAGGTGGCCACCGAGAGCAACGGCGAGGGCCAGGACCGGCGCATCACAGTCATGCCGCGCGGCTGATCGGACCCCGGTCGTCGCGGCCTACCCCTTTCGAAGCAATTCAGAGCGCGGTTCGGCGTTGTTCATGGACAACGCCGGGCCGCGCCTTCACAATGGCGCAACGAAGCAGGAAGCGAGGGCCATGGTGTCAGAGACGAACGGTGAACGACGAGCGGCCAAACCGGCGACGCAAAAACGGCAGCCGTTGACCGGCGACCGATCGCTGTCCGGCATGCAAACGTCCCGCACGCCCGAATATCTGGTAATTGGCCATATCTGCGGCGATATCCATCCCAATGGCAAGGTGGTCCTGGGCGGCACGGCGCTTTATTCGGCGCTGACGGCTGCCCGGCTCGGGTGGCGAACCGCGGTGCTCACCCGCGGCGTCTACGGTCGTGAGGTGGAGGGATACGAGATCCCTTCGCTGGAGGAGTACGCCGGAGAGCTGCAGATCATCGTGCAGGATGCCGACACCACAACGATGTTCGTCAATGAATACACGGGTGGCCGCCGCACGCAGAAGCTGCCGCATTGGGCAGGACCAATCGACCTGCGGGGACTACCACCCCACTGGCGCAACGCCAAGATCATTCACCTTGGCCCGATCGCGCAGGAGATCGACCCCAAGCAAACCGGATCGCTCACGCCGTTCTTTCTTGGGGCAACCCCGCAAGGATGGATGCGCGACTGGCCGAAACCAGGGGGTGGCAAGGTGACCCAGGGGCATCTGCGCTTGCCGAAAGAGCTGGTCAGCCGGCTCGACTGCATCATCGTCAGCCAGGAGGAGATCGCGCTGTGCCGTGACACCGTCGAGGCGGTTGGTGCAAACCGATTGGGCGTCATCACCATGGGCCAGGATGGCGCCAAGGTGATCTATGGCGGTCAGCGGGCCAACATCCCGGCGTTCAAAGTCGATGTCGCCGACCACACCGGCGCGGGTGACACATTTGCTGCGTCGTTCTTCATCGGCGCTACCGATCGGACCATCTCGGCAGTGAAGGCGGCCCGCTTCGCCTCCGCGGTATCCGGCATGAGCCTGCGCGAGATTGGGATGCACAGTATTCCCACCCGCGCCGAAGTCGAGGCCTTTATGCGCACTGCCGAAGAATTGCCGATCAGGAGTTAGTTCATTCGGCTACAGGCAAGAGGCAACAGTCAGCAGACGCCACGCAAGACCAGCCACTTCGCCAACCAAGTCCTGCAACAATCCAAGCGCCTTTTGCCCGTTGCCTCTTGCCTTTTGCCCTTTGCCTTTTGCCCGTTGCCTCTTGCCTCGAACCCCATGCTCGATTCCGCCACCATCGCCGCCATCAGCACGCCGCCCGGTCTGGGCGCGCTTGGGGTGATCCGCATCAGCGGTCCCGACGCCGCGGAGATCGCCGCTCGGGTCTTTCGTTCGGCGCGAGGCACATCGCTCCACCTGACGGCCAAGCAATCGCATCGCGTTTTCTATGGTCAGGTCGTCGATCCAGCCACCGATGCGCTCATCGACGATGTGCTCCTGACCTGGATGGCGCACCCGCACAGCTACACGACGGAAGATACGGTCGAAATCTCGTGTCATGGCGGACGCCTGCCGCTGCAAGAAACGTTGCGTGTGGTCATAGCCGCCGGAGCGCGGCATGCCGAACCGGGTGAATTCACGCTCCGGGCATTCGTCAATGGCCGGCTCGACCTGGCCCAGGCCGAAGCAGTGCTCGATGTCATCTCCGCCCGTACCGCGGAGGGGCTGCAACTGGCGCTCGGCGACTTACGGGGCGATCTGACCCGCCGATTGATCCCGGCTCGCGACGCGATCGTCTCCCTGTTGGCCTATCTCGATGCCGCGGCCGATTTCCCGGATGACGAGATTCCCGCCACCGACATCGACGCCGATCTCGCCGTGGCGATCGAGGCGCTCTCGGCGGTGATCGCCGGCTCGCGTGCCGGCCAGCTTATACGGGACGGTGCGCAGATCGCTCTCGTGGGACGGCCGAATGTGGGCAAGAGCAGTTTGCTCAACCTGCTGCTGCGTCACGACCGGGCGATCGTCACGCCCATCGCCGGCACCACCCGCGACGTGGTTGCCGAAAGCGCGGTCATCGACGGAATCCCGGTGACGTTGCTCGATACGGCCGGTATCGCCGAGACGGTCGATTTGGTCGAGCAACTCGGTATCGAGCGAACCCGCCGGGCGCTCGCAACTGCGGCTGCGGCGATCCTGGTGCTCGACGGGTCGGATGCGCCGAACGAGTCCGATCTGGAAATCGCGCGCACACTCGCCGAGCGTGTGTCTGCGTCGGGAGCCAGCGTCGCCATCGTGATCAACAAGACCGATCTGCCGGTCCAGGCGTCTCAGGCTGACGTGCTGGCGCTCTTGCCGGATGCTCCCGTGGTTCCGCTCTCTTGCGCCACGGGTGATGGCTTGCCCGCCCTGGAAACGGCCATCGGCGCGTTGTTGCGATCAGATCTGTCCGAGCATGCGCAGCCCGCGTTGCTCAACGCTCGCCAGCAATGGGCGATCGAGCGCGCGCTCGAGCATCTTCAGCTGGCATCCGATACCCGCTCAGCCGGTTTCCCGCTCGATCTGATGGCCTCAGACGTTCGTGCTGCTCTGCATGCGATCGGCGAGGTCACTGGCGAAGCTGTCGACGACGCGGTGCTTGCCGAGATCTTCAGCCGCTTCTGCATTGGGAAATAGCTCCACCAGACTACACTTCACCCGATCGGCGACTGACAGCGCGCCGGCGTCACAGGGAGCGAAACGGTGTCGGATCAGCGCGAGATCATCGAGGTCGAGGACTATCGTGTCATCGATGTGCGCGAGCAGCCGATCGACGATGCCGAGCCGCCCCCGTCGCAATCCATGCCGCCGCCGCAGTTCACCGGGCGCGTCTACACGTCTTCTGGTGGAGGCGGGTGTTGCCTCGGGCTCTCCGCCACGCTATTGATCGTCGGGATCATCTTCGTTCTCGGGCTGTGCGCCTTTGTCATGCTGATCGCGCGTCTGGTCGGCTGGGCGATTCCAGGACTATGAGTCAGACGCTCGCCACCATTCGCCGATTTCGGCCGGACGATCAGGTTGCCGCCCGCGCGCTCATCCTTGCCGGGTTGGGCGAGCATTGGGGTTTCATCGACGAAACACTCAACCCAGATGTGGACGATATTGCCGCCCACTATCCTCCCGAGTCAGCCGATTTCTTTGTTGCCGAAGACCCTGTTGGCGTCATCGTCGGCACAGCCGGATTGCTGCGGGAAGATGCCGAAACGGGCCGCATCGTCCGCATGAGCGTCGCCAAGTCCGCACGTGGCCAGGGACTCGGCAAACGCCTGGTCGCGCAACTCGAAGCTGCTGCCCGTGCTCGCGGCTATTGCCGACTCGTCTGCGAAACCACCCACGATTGGACCGACGCCATCGCGCTCTATCTCGCCACTGGTTTCACCGAGCTCGGCGTCTGGGACGACGACCGGCATTTCGAAAAACACCTGAGCTCGCTCCCGAATCCTGAACAACTCATCCCTTGCCGTCGCGAACAGCTGAGCATATTGACTCAGCCTGACACACCCACATTCTCACGGCCTCACGCCTGCAAACGTTCTCCGGACTCCGGACTCCGGCCCCCAGCACCCCGCCCTCACCCCATCCCAGCCGGCTGCGGCCGGTTCAAGACCAGATCGAATGCGGTGCGGGCGATTTCTTCGCCTTCGCAGCGCACGATCACGGCAAACCGTCCTTCCCGTTCGAGTGTGGCTGGACCAAGGCGCAGCGCAAGCGGCACCACCTGATCGGTGCCATCTTTCAAGGATGCTGGGCGCCCGACGCGGATTTCCGCTTTTACGGGTTGCTCCAGCAACGCCTGACCGTCTTCGTTCTCCAGTTGAAGTTCCAACGCATGCGGCCGGTTGGTTTCCGTCCAGGGAACCACGACCCGAATGGCCGTCTCGAAGCTGCGCGTGACGGGCGCCTGCGTGGTCGTCAAGCGAGCCCAGCCACCGCCAAGAATGTAGAGTTTGCCATTGGCAACCTGCGCCGAATCGACGAGCAACAAACAATCGACGCGCGGCACAGATCCCCTCGAATCGTTCGGGCTCGACTACCCGATTGGCGTGCATATCTCGATCAATACACCGTGCGGATCGCGCACCCAGGCGACCGTTTGTCCCCACGGCTTCAGTTCCGCGGGAACCAGGAGATGCGCGCCGGCATCCAGTGCCGCGGCAACCGTGGCATCGACGTCCGGCGTCGTAAAGGCAAGTTCGGTGCCAAATGGCGGATTTGCCAAAGAATGACGCAGGAAGCCATGGGCGAAATGGGACGCTCCAAGCGCTTCCGAGGCAAACGAAAGCGTGGTCGACCCGGTCTGCAGTTCGCCGTAGGAGCCATCCGGCGATACAAAGCCGGGCTCGAATCCAAATGCGCGCGCATAGAAGTCGAGCGCGGCCTGAACCTCGGGAACATAGACGATCGTATAGCCGAATCGGACGTCACTCATGGTGTCTCCAGTCTACCAATCTCGGCGGGACGCGCATTGTGGAGCAACCGTAGAACTGATGTTCGCGTCTGTCAAGCGTTTCCGGTGCGCCGCTCTCTGCTACATTGACCGAATCGAAATCGATTCTCGGCCGGGAGGCCCGTTACGGTGAACCAGAACCCGACTCAGCTTGCCACTGCCGGCGAAGCGTATGAGCCATTGACCGGACGATGGAGCCGCATGGTGGCGCCTCGTTTTCTCGATTGGCTCGATGCTGGGAAGAACGGTCGTTGGCTCGATGTCGGGTGTGGTACCGGCGCGTTGATCCAGGCGGTGCTCGATGTCGAGCAGCCGAAGGAGATTGTGGGAGTCGATCCCTCTTCGACCTATATCGCCTATGCCCGGCGACAGATCGAGGATGCGCGCGTGCGTTATGAAGTTGGGGACGCGCGCGCGCTTCCGGTCGCTTCCAATCAATACGACGCCGTCGTCTCCGGCCTGGTCATCAACGTCTTGCCCGCGGCTGGCCAGTTGAGCGCGGTTCGGGAGATGCTGCGTGCCGCTCGCCGTGGCGGCGCGGTGGGAGCCTATGTCTGGGACTATGCGGGTGGGTTCGCGCCCCGCGCGAAGTTCTGGGAAGCAGCTTCCGCCATCGATCCAGATGGAGCAGCTTCCGTCGACGAACGCACGGTCTATCCCATCTGCGATCCCGTTCGACTCTTGCGGCTCTTCCAGTCCGCCGAGCTCAACGCCGTCGAAACGGGCGCCATCGAATTCGACGCCGAGTTCGTCGACTTCGACGATTACTGGACCCCATTCCTGGCGGGCTACGGACCCGCCAGCAGGTTCCTGCTCGGGCTGCCGCACGAGGCCCAGGCTCGGCTGCGGGAGCGGCTGCGCGCCGAGCTCGCCCCGGTCGAGAGCGCGGCATTCCGTCTCCCCATCCGGGCGCTCACCGTGCGTGGCGTCAAATAGCCAGCGGCTGCGGCATTCCCAGGAGTCACCCCGCGAGCGATCTGCAACTGGAGGATCGCTGATTCACTGCGTACGAACGCTGGTTGTCAGCGTGTCCCAAGTGACGCATCGTCACGATTTCGAGGGCGCATTTCTGTCGTTCGTCCGGTATAATCGAATCAGAATTTGTTCGACGATGGACCCCGAATGCCATCCGCCGAGCGCGGCCCCGAAACCGCGCGCGCTGAGGCATCGGGCCGATGCGACAGCGCAATGCTCGGTGTCCCGCGCCGGCGTATATGCCAGCAAGCAAACCCATGGTTGGTGACCTCAGTGGCGATCCTGCTGCTGAGCTTGGTGTTGTCTGCGTGCTCGCGTTCTGATGCGCCTGATTCGGGTGATGTCATCGCTGCTGCGCCGGCGTATGAATCGCCCACTATGCCCGCGATCGTCACTCCCATCATCACCCCAATTCCCACTGCCACCAATACTCCGACTCCGCTTCCCACGCCAACGCCGAATGGCTATTGGCCAGAGTCCGCCGAACAGGCGGCCGCGAATGACCTTCTCTCCGGCCAGGAGGGTGTCTACGGCTTCGTCGTGATGGAAGCCGATGGCTACATCGTGTCGTCGTACAACAGCCGCACCCCATTCGTGACGGCCAGCACGTACAAAGTCGTGCTCATGGCAGACATCCTGAAGCGGGTCGAGCAGGGCGAGCTTTCGCTCGATCAGGAGGTCTATCTCGATCCGGCGCTCTTCGACAAGAGCGGGGGAGACATGTACTTCCTCTGGGGCGATGCCGGAAGCTACAAACCGATCAGCGAACTCTTGTTCGCGGTCGGCGCCTGGTCCAGCAATGTCAGCGCGCTCACGTTGCTGACGCTCACCACGCCAGACGCGCTCAACCAGACCGCGCATGAGATCGGTATGACCCAAACCTATCTCTTCGCGAATCCCTACGAGCTGCCCTATTGGCCGCCGCAGGTCGGCGTCGATTCCTCCCAGGAGGACATCGATGTTGTGATGTCCTACATCATCGAGTCGTACGAGGAAGAGGGATGGGTCAACATCACGACCCCGTATGACATGGCGGTCTATCAGGTGGGACTGATCAACGGCACGGTGGTTTCGCATTGGGTGAGCGAGCAGATCGTGGATATCTTGCTCAACAACACGATTCGCGACCGGCTGCCGGCGTACCTGTGGGACATTCCGGTGGCGGACAAACCAGGCAATCTGACCGGCGCGGTCAACGACACCGGGATCCTCTTCCTCGATTCCGGACCCCGCGCGGTGGCGGCCTATTCCGCGGGCATCATCGATGAAGGCCATGCGACCGAGATTCTCGCGTTGCTCGGCCTGATCGCCGCCGGCAGCACCGATTTCTAGCAGCTTCCGGCTGCATTCGACCGAAGAACCGCAAAGCCTGAACGAAAGCTGGGACGTTGCGCACGAATTGCGCCGGTTGCGGCGCGTACAATCGGGGCATCGAACCGATTGCAGTCGGGCAGACGTGTGGCAACCCAAACGACGAGTTCAGCAACCCGGCATCCTTCGGCGCTTCGGCGCTTCATGGCTGCAGCGCTGGTCCTGGCGATTCCGGGTGCGCTCCTTGCAGCTTGCGGCAGTGAAGGCGAACCGGTGAACGAGGAGCCCACCGCGACGGCAACCACCGAGGTTGCTCAGGTGGTCACGCCAATCTTCACAGTCCCACCGACGAACACCCCCACGATTCCGCCCACGCCCGAATTCATCGACGGGATCCCGACCTCGCCGGAACAGGCGGCAACCACCGCGCTGCTTCAGGGGGAGCAGGGGGTGTACGGGGTCGTGGTGCTCGGCCCAGACGACAAGATCATCGTCACCCGGAATGCGCATGTGCCCTTCGTGGCTGCGTCGACCTACAAACTCATTCTCATGGCCGACATCCTGCGCAAGGTCGAGGCGGGCGAGCTTTCACTTCAGCAGACCTACACCCTGGCGTCGGAGTTGTTCGAGGCTGGAGGCGGCGACATGTATTTTGCCAATGACGAAGCAGGCGCCCAGGTCACTCTGGAAGATCTGCTCTTCGCGGCCGGAGCCTACTCCAGCAATGTCGCTGGATTGACAATGCTCGAGCTCACCTCGCCCGAATCGCTGCGTGAGACTGCTGAGATCATCGGCATGAACGAGACCTGGCTGCAAGGTGATCCGACTACCCTGCCGATTTGGCCCCCGCAAACCGCTTCGGATGCCACCCAGGCCGATGTCGACGCTGCCAGAGCCTATATCGAAGCCGCGGCACAACTTGGTCCGGTCAATATCACCACTCCCTTCGACATGGCGACGTATATGCAGAAGCTCTCGACCAATACACTGATCTCCCCCTTTGTGTCCGAGCACATCAGAGGCATCCTGGAAGAGCAACTCATCGGAGATCGAATCCCGCTTCTGCTGCCAGAGGGCTATACAGCCATCGACAAGCCAGGAAATCTGGAAGACGTGGTCAACGATGTTGGGTTCATCGTATTGCCATCTGGCGACGTTCGCGCTGTCGCGCTTCTGTCGCTTGGGTTGCCCGACGACGACCGCGCCACCGAAGTCGAGCAACGCCTGGCCCTGATCGCGGCGGGCGTATTCGATCTCCCCGCATTCGACGACACAACCGAGGCAACACCGGCGGCCTGACCGCGCAGCACTCCCGCTCCGTCGTGCTACGCTGCGCATATGGCGCTTCTGTTACAGGCAAACGGTATTAGCTATGCCCACGGCGGGCACCAAGTCTTCGAGAACGTTTCGTTCGAGATCAAGTCCGGCGACCGGCTCGCGCTCCTGGGCCCGAACGGGGCAGGAAAGTCGACCCTCTTTCGCCTGCTGTCAGGAGAGCTGACACCGCAATCGGGCGCGGTGACGGCACGCCGCGGGTTGCATATCGGGTACCTGCATCAGGAGACGGCAATCGACCCCGAAATGACCGTGCTGGAAACGGTTGCTTTGGCAGCGGGCGATCCGGACGCGCTCGATTTGCATCTCACTCGGCTCGAACTCCGCATGGGTGAACCGCTCGACGATGAGCAGCTCACTGCGGTCATGGACGAATACACCCACACACTTGCGCGCATCGAAGAGGTGCGTGACGATCGGGTGCCGTTGCCGGGCGCCGACATTCTTTCTGGATTGCGAGTGCCCGAAGCCGATTGGGGAAAACCGGTTGGGCAGCTATCCGGTGGGGAGAAGAAGATCGTCGCGCTGGCCGGCTTGCTGGCGGCGCAGCCAGATGTGCTCTTGCTCGACGAACCCGACAACCACCTCGACCTGGAAGCCAAGGCGTGGCTGGAACGGTTGCTCAGCAGGTCGGACGGCGCCGTTGCGACGATCACCCATGACCGCTATTTCGTCGATCGCATCTCGAACCGCATCTTCGAGCTCACTCACGGCAAGATCACCGTCTATCACGGGAACTACAGCTATTACCGCGCGGAGCGGCAATCTCGTCATGAGCGGGCCACCGAGCTGCGCGAGCTCCAGGAGCGCGAGTTCAAGAAGCTCAAAGCCAGCGCCGAGCAGCTCACCCAATGGGCGCGCCAAAACCCGAAGTTCGCCCCGCGTGCTGAAAACATGCGGCGCAAGCTCGAAGAAGAACGCGAAAAGCTGGAGGCGACCCGAATACCCAATCTCGATCGTCGCCCGGCCAACTTCTCGTTCTCGACCGAGCGCGGCGCGACCGTCGTGCTGGATGCACACGCCGCTTCGTTCGCCTACCCGCATCGCGACATCGCCAGGCCGTTCGATTTGGAGATCCGTATTGGCGAGCGCATTGGTTTGGTGGGTCCGAATGGAGCGGGAAAGACGTCCCTCTTGCGTGTCCTGGCAGGTCAGGTTGCGCCGACGAGTGGTTCTGTACGGCTGGGGCCGGCGGTCGTGCTCGGTTGGTATGCCCAGGAGCAGGAGAATCTGCCCGCCAAACTCACCGCGATCGAGTACATCCGACGATTGCAGCCGTACAACGAGCAACAGGCAATCAGCTTCCTTGGTTCGTTGCAGCTCGATCGGGAAGTCGGCATGACGCAGATCGGACGGCTTTCCGGCGGTGAGAAAGCACGCCTGCAGATTGCTGGTCTCATCCTTGGCGGCGCGAACTTCCTCGTGCTGGACGAACCGACGAACAATCTCGACCTCCAGGCGATCGAGGCGCTGGAAACTGCGCTCGGCGACTTTCCGGGAACCATCCTGTCGGTCTCGCACGACCGCTACTTTCTCGAACGCATCTGTACACGAACGCTCGAGTTGCGGGACGGCATCCTCACAGACTACCCAGGCAACTTCGCCTGGTATGACGAGCACCCCGAGAACGGTGTGATTTTGACGACCGCCACCGCGGTTCGATAGCTAGCCGGAAACGCCCGCTCGCTGGCGGTACGCCGCACGCGATCGTCGAATTTGGTCAGCGTGGTCGTGCGCGTGGTCGGCGTAGTACTCAAGCCAACCGATCACGGTGAATGGCCCGGGGAACTCCGAGTGGGTCCCAAAACGCTCCCAGTCGCTCTCCTGAAACTCCGCAAGGAAGTCGGCAGTCGACATGCGGGCGCCCGCGAGCGCCAAAAGCGAACCCGCGATCGGACGCCCGTAGTAGAGCCTGCGGGCGAATTCCTCCTGATCGTACCCAACGATCAGCGGCTCCTTCTCAGCAATCAGCCGGCGGATGCGGATAGCCGACGTCATTTCGCTGTCCGCCAGGTGATGCACGACTTCACGCGGGGTCCATTCCCCGTCGGCGATGCGGAAATCGAGCTCGTCCTCGGTGATTCCGGCAAGCGCGCGGTCGACCTCAGCAGGGCCCTCTCGATAGCGTTCGATCAATTGATTACGTAGCACCGAATCCATATTGCTCCTGTCTTGCGTGTGTTCCAGCTTCGATTTTCATAGTTGAGTAGTTCTATGCGAACCCCATGATGGAGACAGAGGATGTCGTTCGCATCACACGTCAGCGCTTCGTGGTTCGACGCGGGAGAGCATACGTGACGTGTCGCCTGACGGCACGGTTGCGTGAGCCGTGTCAGAACGTACGCGGAAGGACGGAAAGGAGGGATGTCAATCTCGTACGGTCGAAAACGGAGCGCATTCGATACCCGTGTGGGCCGATTTCGGCGGACTTTGGAGGTGTCCGCGCGCGGTGGCCTCGGGGACGGTCGAACCATTGCGGGATATTCCCAATCTTCCCGAAATGAAGCCAATGGCCGCGAACAACCGGACCGAACGGAGCGCTGCGGAAACATGTGCAAACGTGGGGAAATCCAGCGTAGGTGGTTGATTTCTCACGAAAGAGGAATAAGATGATTGGAGCTACCTAACACATTGGACGTTCTCCCCAGACCCAATTGCGTGCTTATTTCGGAGGATGGACATCATGTCATCGGCACATCGACTTCTTGCGCGGTCTGTCGTGCTCATACTTTTCTTTGGCATGCTCCCCGCGCTTCAATCGACGCAGGTGGTCGCGCAAGACACCGGTTCCTATACCGCTGTCAAGTATGACTGCCCCCCGGGATACGACCCGGGCAGCGGAGATGCCAACGCGGCATTCAGCAACTGTACGACTCCCGCAGGCGGCGTCTCCTTCACCCTGCAGTCTGGTGACGGTTCGTACGGGGGAGGGACGCAGCAGACCAATGGCAGTGGTTCCGTTTCCTGGAACGGCATCCCATTGGGTGTTGGCTATGCTGTCTCGGAAACGGTTCCCCAGGGCTATGGAACCCCCTGGGTCTATTGCGAAGTCACCGGTGATCCCAACAACCCCGGTGACGTGCAGCAAAGCTACTTTGCCGCCAACGGCGGCAACATGGATGTCGGCTATACCGCCCCGCAGCTAGCCTCCTACACCCAAACCACCTGCTACTGGTTCAATTCTCCCCCGGCCCAGAACGGCCAAACCCAGCAGTATCAGGGTGGCGGCACGGCTATTGTCAAGATCCAGAAGTTCCTCTGCGATGACAGTAGCTACGACTACGATTCGTTCACGGTCGGCGACTATTTCGACAACTGCCCAGATTTCCACAACGGTGTGAAGTTCTCCGTCAACGGCGGGTCTCAGACTGCCACCGGCAATGGCAACGGGACGGTCGAATTCGGATCGCTGGGAGCAGGACAGGTCGATATCCGCTTACATGAAGTGAGCGGTTATCTGCCAAAGGCGGTGTACTGCGTCGAGTTCCCCAACGGCGGTAGCGCTGCAAACATCGACGAGTCGAACAAGCAGCCGCTCGCCGACGAAGGCAACGGCACGTATCGCCTTTCGCACACCATGGTGGATGGCTATACCTACTATTGCTACTGGTTCGACTACGTCGAAGCACACCCCAACGTCCACATCTACAAGTACTACTGCGATCCAAGTTTCGACTGGCAGAGCGGCGGGTACGACTATCTCCTTTCCGGCTGCACCACTCCGCAGTCCGGGGTCTACTTCGAGGTTCACAACGGCGGCTATTCCCAAGGGCAGTCCACCGATAGCAGTGGGCATGCGTGGTGGTCCGATGTGCCATCGGGCAACCTGGGGATGGTCGAACAACCCCCAAGCGGGTATCAGGTTGGCCGCATCTTCTGCGGCGTCGCGGCGCAAAACGACGCCACCCTGCCTAGCTCATGGCAGGAGTACAGCTATTCCGATGGCTGGAACGTCGACCTGCCGGACGGGCAGTATCTGCATTGCTACGTCTTCGACGTTCCGTCTGACTACGGAACGATCTACCTCTACAAGTTCTACTGCGATCCAAGTTACGACTGGCAGAGCGGCGGGTACGACTACCTGCTCTCCGGGTGCACGACTCCGCATGAGGGCGTCTATTTCGAAGTCCACAATGGGAGCTACTCCGAAGGGCAGACCACGGATAGCGGAGGGACGGCCGCCTGGTCCAACGTGCCAGGAGGCACGCTCGACATCGTCGAGCAGACGCCTTCGGGCTACACCGTGGGACGAGTCTTCTGCGGATATTCGTCCGATGGAAGCACGCTGCCCAGCTCGTGGGACGAGTACAGCTACAACCAGGGGATCCAGGTCGATCTGCAGAGCGGCCAGTATCTCTTCTGCGTCTACTTCAACATCCCATCCGAGTACGGCACCGTCTACCTGTACAAGTACTACTGCGATCCCGAGTTCGACTGGCAGAGCGGTGGGTACGACTATCTGCTCTCCGGGTGCACGAATCCGCAACCGGGCGTCCCGTTCCAGGTAGCATCGGGTAGTTATTCGCAGAGCCAATCAACCGATAGCTCCGGAGCCGCCACCTGGACCGGGGTTCCATCCGGAGATCTCGGGTTCTTCGAGGATGCGCCTGACGGATACACGGTCGGCCGCATCTTCTGCGGCTACTCCGACACGCAGGGAACGCCACCATCCTCGTGGGACGAGTACAGCTACTCGGGCGGTTGGAGCGTTCCGTACGATTCCGGCCAGTACCTGTACTGCTACGTCTTCGACGTGCCGTACAACTACGGAACCGTCTACTTCTACAAGTACTACTGCGATCCAGACTTCGACTGGCAGAGCAACGGGTACGACTATCTGCTCTCGAGCTGCACCACCCCGCATGAGGGCGTCTACTTCGAGACGTATAGCGGCAGCTACACCCAGGGACAGACGACCGATAGCAGCGGCATGGCCACCTGGACCGATGTTCCGTGGGGCGACCTGTCGTTCTGGGAAGACGTTCCGGATGGCTATCAGGTCGGCCGTATCTTCTGCGGCTATTCCGACACGGACGGGACACTACCCACGTCATGGGACGAGTACAGCTACTCGGATGGCTGGAACGTGCCGACCCCGCCGGGCAAGTACCTGTACTGCTACATCTTCGACGTGCCGTACGACTATGGCACGGTGTACATCTACAAGTACTACTGCGAGCCTGGCTACGAATGGTCGAGCAGCAGCTACGACGATTTGTACGCCGAATGCACCTCATGGCAGCCGGATGTCTACTTCGAGATCCACAACGGCGGCTATTCGCAGGGACAAACCACTGACAGCTCAGGAGCCGCCACCTGGGAGGATGTTCCTGGCGGAGATCTCGAAATCGTCGAGACGGCGCCTGATGGCTACAAGGTTGGCAAGGTTTTCTGCGGCGTCACCGCCCAGAACAGTGGCACGCTGCCATCGAGCTGGACCGAATACCCCTACTCGGACAGCTGGCATGTCGACATGCCCGAAGGCGAGTACGTCCACTGCTTTGTCTTCGACGTGCCGTACGACTACGGGAAGATCTACTTCTACAAGTACTATTGCGCTCCCGAATTCGATTGGGAAAGCAATGGGTACGACTATCTGCTCTCGAGCTGCACGACTCCGCACGAGAACGTCTATTTCGAGACGTACAGCGGCAGCTACACCCAGGGGCAGACAACCGATAGCAGCGGCATGGCAACCTGGACCGATGTCCCGTGGGGTCCGCTCTCGTTCTACGAGGAGGTGCCAGACGGGTATCAGGTCGGCCGTATCTTCTGCGGCTATTCCGACACGGACGGGACACTACCCACGTCATGGGACGAGTACAGCTACTCGGATGGCTGGAACGTGCCCACGCCACCAGGGAAGTACCTCTACTGCTACATCTTCGACGTGCCGTATGAGTACGGAACGGTCTATTTCTACAAGTACTACTGCGCTCCCGAGTTCGATTGGGAGAATGGCGGGTACGACTATCTGCTTTCCGGCTGCACGACTCCGCACGAGAACGTCTACTTCGAGACGTACAGCGGCAGCTACACCCAGGGGCAGACGACCGACACTTCCGGCGCGGCAACGTGGACCGATGTTCCGTGGGGCGACCTGTCGTTCTGGGAGGATGTCCCGGATGGCTATCAGGTCGGCCGCATCTTCTGCGGCTATTCCGACACGGATGGTGTGCCGCCGACGTCATGGGATGAGTACAGCTACTTCGACGGTTGGGATGTGCCCAAGCCGCCGGGCAAGTACCTGTACTGCTACATCTTCGATGTGCCGTACGACTATGGCACGATCTACATCTACAAGTACTACTGCGAGCCGGACTTCGACTGGCAGGGTGGCGGGTATGACTACCTGTATGCCGAGTGCACCTCGCCTCACGAGAACGTCTACTTCGAAGTCCACAACGGCGGCTATTCGCAGGGACAAACCACCGACAGCTCAGGTGCGGCAACCTGGTCGGATGTGCCGCTTGGCGATCTGCAGATCGTGGAGGACATTCCCGACGGCTATCTTGTTGGCCGGGTCTACTGCGGGTACTCGGATCAGGACGGCGTGCCTCCCACCTCATGGGATGAGTACGACTACTTCAACGGGTACAACGTCTCGATCGAGGAGGGCGAGTACCTCTACTGCTACATCTTCGATGTGCCGTACGACTACGGGACGGTGTACATCTACAAGTACTACTGCGAACCAGGTTTCGACTGGTATGACGGTAGCTACGACTACCTGTACTCCGAATGCACGTCGTGGCAGCCGGACGTCTACTTCGAGATCCAATCGGGCGGCTATTCCAGCGGGAAGACGACCGACAGCTCTGGAGCCGCGTCCTGGGAGGATGTCCCGGCAGGATCGCTCACGATCTATGAGCAGCCGCCTGACGGATATCAGGTCGGCAAGATCTTCTGCGGCGTGGTCGCCCAGAATGCGGGAACGCTCCCGAGCTCGTGGGACGAGTACGACTACACCGATGGCTGGCATGTCGATCTGCCGGAAGGCCAGTATCTCCATTGCTTCGTCTTCGATGTGCCGACCGAGTATGGTTGGGTAACGATCTGGAAGTACACCTGCCCGCAGGACTTCGACTACGGATCGTCCGATCTGTCGTACTACGAGTCGAGCTGCACCGAGCGCCCGGAGGGCGTGGAATTCGACCTCTACAACCAGCCGTATGGCTATGAGGAATCGCAGTCGACCGATGCAAGCGGAGAAGCGAGCTGGAGCGACGTGCCTTCCGGAGGTGATCTCTACTTCTGGGAGGTTCCCAACGGGTACACCCCGATTGCCGTCTACTGTGGTTTCTCGTCCGATGGCTCCGAACCCAGCACCTGGGACGAGTACTTCCTGGATAGCGACGGCGCGCTGAGCGGGATCTGGGTCGAACCGAACCAGTATCTCTACTGCAAGTGGTTCAACAAGCCGTACGACTACCCGCAGGTCTGGATCTACAAGTACAACTGCGATCAGACCGCGCACTGGAACTGGTCTTACCACCAGCTTCTGGCGCAATGCACCACGCCGGGTCCAGGCGTCGAATACGGCTGGGGTCCGCAAGGCGAATCGCCGTCGTCGTCCACCATGGACGATCAGGGCAAGTGGCTCTATGAGGATCTCCAACCGGGCGTCTGGTATTGGACGGAAACCTACCCGAGCGGCTATTCCGGCGCAGTGGTCTACTGCCAGTGGGTTGGCCCCTATGGATCTGGTGACTACCAGAAGGCCGACCTCGACGGCTCCACCCTCTGGCTGGAGGTCGACTGGGGCCAGGTCATTACCTGCTACTGGTTCGACTTCCCGACCGGCTATGAACCGCCGAGCTCGGGTGGATCGAGCGGATCCGGCGGCTCGGGTTCGTCTGGCGGTTCAGGTACGTCCGGTGGAACGTCTGGCGGCGGGACTGCTGGCGGCGGAACGTCTGGTGGCGGAACTGCGGGCGGTGGAACGTCTGGCGGCGGTGGGAGCGCCGGTGGTGGAGCTGCTGGTGGCGGGACCGGTGGTCCTCCGCCGCTGACATCCAATGCTCCAACTGGACCCAAGCCGGGCGGACCGGTTGGCGGCGGAACGACTTCGCAGCAGGGAAGCCCGAACGCTCCAGTCACACTGATCATCGTCAAGCACACCTGCCCCGAAGGATTCGACCTCTACGGCGAGGATGCCGATGTCGAGCAGGATTGCACCGATTTGACCGGTGAGATCGACTACAGCTTGACCGACCTCTCCACCGCGGATGCGGATCCGGTCGATCAGACCACCGGCGACGATGGCAAGGCGACCTGGACCAACCTGAAGGCAGGACCGTACCTGATCGTCGAATCCTTGCCGGATGACACGTACTCGGCGTTCATCTGGACGTGCAAGAGCGACAAGCGGCAGTTCCAGCTTCAGTACCCGTTCACACCGTTCTCCTATGCAGGACCGAACGGCGAGATCGGCATCACGTTGATTGCGGGCGAGAAGCTCGAATGCGCCTGGTATGACGTTCCTTCGGCGCCGGTCGAGGTAACGGTCCTGAAGTTCGAATGCCCGTCCTCACCGGTCATCGTCGCGCAGTGCACCCCGGCCGGAGCTGGTGTGAATTTCAATCTGACGCCGGCCGGTGGCGCCGTGGGCGCGATCATCCAAATGACGACCGATGCCAACGGTTCAGCAACCGGCTCGGGAGTGGCTGGGCCCTACACCCTGGCCGAGCAAGGGGGAACCCCCTGCCTGATCGATTCAGAATCGCTCGACCAGCAAGGGCACGTCGTGCTCGAGCCGGGAGATCCGGCGGAAATCAGGGTCTACAACTGTGGAGGTGGCGGAAGCTGACCTCATGCGGAAACGCCGCTCCGGCAACGGAGCGGCGTTTTCCATGCAATTCACGTTTTGACCGCTGTGGCCGAGCGTTGGAAGCGAGAATCGGCGCATCCCTCTTGCGTTATTCCAGTTCGACCTGCACCATCCTGTCGGTGATGTGAATGTCCACCTGTTTCAGGGGCACATCTCCCTGGCTGACGAACTTGTGCGGCGTATTCGCTGGCACGATCACGATGTCGCCAGCCCGCACCACCTGTTGCTCGTCCCCATGCGTCATCAATGCCTCACCTTCGAGCGTGATAAAGATCTCGGGATAGGGATGGGTGTGCAAACCTGGTCCGGTGCCTGGTTGCAGGTAGTGGATGATGAAGAACGATGCATCCAACCCTCCGTGCTGATATCCCTCGAAGCGAAACGAGCGGATCTCCCCCTCGAGCAGATGTCGAAAATCGATCGTGTCAGGCATGGCATGCTCCAGTCGAATGGTGGCGAATCGTCACGACAGTGAAACGCGTTCGGCGCGGAGATGATAGACAGGTTTCGATGCTGCTCGGCGAGCCGCAAGGGAAGGATGAACGATGCTGCCTCGGTGGATGAACGGAATGGCCATCGTTGCCATTGTGTTCGCGCTTTCGGCACCGGCGAGGACAGGCGCGGATGCCGTTTGGGAACCGAGTGCCGGGGCGACATGGCAGATCCAGCTCAGCGAACCGTTGCAGGGCGATCCGCTCGCGGTGCAGGTCTACGATCTGGACGGTTTCGAGACGAGCGCGGAGACCGTGGCGGCCTTGCACGCGAGAGGAATTCGCGTGTTGTGCTACATGAGCATGGGGACGTGGGAAGATTGGCGCCCCGACGCCGGCGCCTATCCCGCGGAAGTGCTCGGCAATGCCTGGGACGAATGGCCGGGCGAGCGTTTCGTGGATATTCGCCGCATCGATCTGCTGGCTCCGATTCTCTCAGCGCGGCTCGATCTCTGCGCGGAGAAAGGATTCGATGCGGTCGAGCCGGACAACATCGATATCTATGGCAACGACGCCGAGGTCACCGGGTTTCCCTTGACCGAGCAGGACCAGCTTGCATTCAATCGTTGGTTGGCCGATGCGGCCCATGCGCGTGGTCTTGCGATCGGCCAGAAGAATGCCCCGGAACTCACCGACCACTTGGTGGTGCGCTATGACTTTGCCGTGACCGAGGATTGTCTGGCCGACGACTGGTGCGATGAGGTCATTCCCTACTTGGAGGCGGGCAAGCCGGTCTTTGCCATCGAGTACACCGATCGCCTGGCGGCCGACGAGTTCCTGGCGGCCTGCACAGCGACCACGCAACCCTACTCGTTCATCCTCAAGCATCGCGAACTCGATGCCTGGCGCCTCGACTGTGGGTAGCGGAACGACGTCAGGTTGTTCGCTATCTGTTTCGGGTCGTGCAGACAACGGCGGTTCCGGCGATCGTGGCACAATCCAATCAGCAACTTGGCAATAAATGGCAAAGGAGCAGAGCTGGGCAATGACTGCAACACAAACCTGGAACACCACCGAGCTGGTCGCCAAGGACAAGGCGCACCTGCTGCACCCCGTTTCCAACCTCAAGGACATGCGAGAGCATGGGCCGCTGATTCTCGCCCAGGGTGAGGGTGTCTATCTCTGGGACACGGATGGCAAGCAATACATCGACGCCTTCGCCGGCCTGTGGAATGTCAACGTCGGGCACGGGCGCAAGGTGCTGGCCGATGCTGCCGCGGAACAGATCATGACGGCCGATTTCGTGCCCAATTTCTTTGGCCTGGCTTCGCCGCCGTCGATCGAGCTGGCCGCGAAGCTGGCCGAGATCTTTCCCGGGCATCTGAATCACTTCCAGTTCACCTCTGGCGGCGCGGAATCGAACGAAACGTCGCTCAAGATCGCCCGCTACTACTGGTGGCTCAAGGGCAAGCCGGAGAAGACCAAGATCATCGCTCGCCGGCAGGGCTATCACGGGATCGCCATGGGCGCGCTTGCGGCCACTGGTATCCCGACGTATCACGAAGGATTCGGCCCGATGGTGCCCGGTTACGTGCATGTCAGCCCGCCCTACGCGTATCGGCTGGGCGAAGGACTCTCGGACGAGGAGTTCGTCGCCAAGCTGGTCAAGGAGTTGGAAGACATGATCGCCGCCGAAGGGGCGGATACGATCGCGGCCATGATTGCCGAGCCCGTACAGGGCGCCGGCGGGGTGACGGTTCCGCCAGACGGCTATTGGCCGGCGGTTCGAAAGACCCTCGACAAGCACGGCATTCTGCTCATCGCCGATGAGGTCATCAACGGGTTCGGCCGGACGGGCAAGATGTTTGGCCAGGAGACGTTCGGGTTCGTGGCCGATATTGCCTCGTTCGCCAAGGGCATCACCTCGGGCTACATCCCCTGGGCGGGTCGGCGGTTTCGGACGAGATCTTCGACACCATGTCCAGCGCGGATCGCATGTTCATGCATGGATTCACGTACTCCGGACACCCGGTTGCGTGCAACGTCGCGCTGCGCAACATCCAGATCCTCGAAGAGGAAGATCTCGCCACCAATGCCAAGGTCGGTGGCGATGCGTTGCGCGCCGAACTGCATCGGCTGCTCGATGACCACGCGCATGTCGGCGATATTCGCGGAATTGGCCAGATGACGCTGGTCGAAATGGTCGAGAACAAGGAGACCAAAGCCAAGTACGACCCGGCGCTGAAGATGGGCGACAAGCTGACGATGGAAACGCGCAAGAACGGGATCATCGTGCGCTGCACCAATGACGGCGTCGCCGTCGCGCCGCCGCTGACCCTGACGACGGAGCAGGCGAAGACCGTCGCAGAGGCGGTTGCTGCGTCGATCGAGACGATCCTGGTCTAGCGGGAACGTCACACGAAGTCGGAGGGAATGGACGCTGGTGTACGCCGCCAGCGTCCATTTTTCTCTCAGGTTTCGTTGTCACTCTGGCAAATTCGATCGGGTCGCTTTGAGTCGTCGATGGCTGCGGATCGCCAACGCGAACGGTTTCGATGCGAATGTTCGCAATAATTGGTCGATCGGCAGGTTTTGCGCCGGAATTTCGCGAACCGTCTGGATTGACTGAAAGTCCGCCCTCGCTTTGGACGGCGAAAGGATTCTCAGGCGTACGGTTGCGTACGCCGCCAACGAACGGTAGTCTGTTGCCAGACATGTTCGTACCCGCTCGCGCGACTCGCACCGCGCGTATGCTGTTCCGCTCATTGCAGTGACGGAAACGGCTAAATCGAAGAGGGAAGTCCCGATGCTCCGCTCCCCGCTCCGGGCCAGTCGTTGGCTCACGACCATTCTGGTGCTCTGCCTGGTTTCCAGCGCCATCGTGTTCCAACCGCACGCGAGAGCGGCCACTGACCTGGAGTTGGGCGCAGATGCCGAAGTGGCCGACGCGCAGGGTGACAATGTCAACCTGCGGGATTCTCCGTCCTACACCGGTAATGTGTTGACCAGCGTGCCCGAGGGCTGGCTGGTGAACGTGCTCGACGGGCCGTTCACCGACGACCTGGATGGCACCGTCTGGTATCAGGTCGTGGCGCGGGGGCAGACCGGATACATGCTGTCCGACTATCTGCGCACCCCTGATGGCGATGTCGCTCCCGCTGCGGCGGCGACTACGACCGCCAATGTCAATCTGCGTTCTGGGCCAGGCACGAGCTATGGCGTATTGCTTGTCATTCCCAATGGCGCCACTGTCAATACCACCGGTTCGGTTCAGAATGGCTTTACGCAGCTGACCTACAACGGCGTCACCGGCTGGTCGGCGAGCCAATACATCTCCACTGGCAGCGGCAGCACAACCGCCACAGTGATCGACGGCGCCCTCAACCTCCGCTCCGGCCCTGGAACGAACTATTCCGTCGTGACCGTCATGCCGGGCGGGGCTACGGTGACCATTACCGGTTCGCTGACCAACGGGTTCTATCCGGTTCGCTATGGCACGTATACCGGCTACGCGTACGCGGCCTATCTGCAGATCGGCTCCAATCCCACCCCGGTTCCGACGACACCCTCGGGTCAGACGGCAACGGTGATCGACGGAGCCCTCAATCTCCGATCAGGTCCAGGGACTAGTTACTCGGTCATCCTGGTGATGCCCGGCGGATCGACGGTCACGATCACCGGCGCGCTGCAGAACGGCTTCTACCCGGTTCGCTACGGGTCGACCAATGGCTATGCCTCTGCGACGTATCTGCAAATCGGTGGCACGCCGTCATCGCCAACGCCGACCGCTCCGGCGATCGACACGGCCACCGTGATCGATGGGTCGCTCAATCTGCGCTCAGGCCCAGGCACGAACTACTCCATCCTGACGGTCATGCCGGACGGCGCCACGGTGAGCATCACCGGCAGCCTGGTGAACGGTTTCTACCCGGTTCGCTACAACGGCATCAATGGATACGCCTCGGCGACCTACCTGGCGCTCAGTTCGCAACCGACCCCGACTTCGGTCCCGAACACACCGACCCAACAGCCGACCGAGCCTGCCTGGACGACCGCCAATGTCAACTTGCGTTCCGGTCCTGGCATGAACTACAGCGTCATCCAGGTCGTGCCGAGTGGCTCCGCTGTCACCGTCACCGGCAGCGCAACCAACAACTACTATCCGGTGACCTATTCCGGCGTGGCTGGGTACATCTCGGCAGACTACCTGACCTTCGATGAGCCCACGACGCCGGGCCCCGGTGATGGACTGCTGATCTGGCCGGTTTCCGGCGGTAGCTGGACGATCATCCAGGGATACAACGGGGGCACGCACAACGGTCAGACCTACATGTACTCCTTCGACCTGCAGCGCACCGATGGGGAGCAAGCAACGATCGGCCAGCCAGTCTACGCCCCGGCCTCTGGCACCGTGCTCTGGACCAGCGGCGGGCTCCTGATCGGTATGGGGAATGGCTACGGCATCGCCCTCTTCCATATCACCCTGAGTCCGGGGATCACGTCGGGGACGGTCGTCACGCAGGGGCAGCAGGTCGGCACGATCTCTGGTCCGGGCGGCACCGGCTACCAGGTCACGCCGCATGTCGATATGACCCTCTGGGAACTTCCGAACGGCGGTGGCACTCCGCGCATCTCCACCCCATACACCGGTCAGTTCGCGATTTCCGGGCGAGAGTTCCCACCGGGCGCGCTCGAATTCAACACCTGGGGCGGCACGGTCTTCAATCCGTAACGAGCCGGGATGTCAGTCGTCAGTTTCCAGTCGTGAGAACGAGGGCGGTCCAGTTGGGCCGCCCTCGTTGCTTCGTTTCGGCCCAATGTCCCGTTTCTGACGACCATCGACTGACGTCTGAATGCTGAACCCCCGGCTGGACATCGAACGACGTCTCGGTCATTCTGCCGAGAGTATGTAGCGAGGATCGAGAAGGAAAGAGGTTGCAATGGCTCGACATCCATGGGTCGCCAAAGCTGACGACGGGGTCCGCTGGGGTATGCAAGTGGTGGTGCCTGCACGGAGGGATGCGTTGCCGCAGCTGATGGACGTTGCCCGGCAAATGGAAGCGTTGGGGTTCGATTCGCTCTTCATCATGGATCACCCCGCGCTGCATGCCGATCCGTACATTGCGCTCTCAGGCGCGGCCGCGGTAACTGAACGGCTCTATCTCGGGCAGCTCGTGATGGCCGCCACCTATCGCCATCCCGCGTTCGTTGCCCGCATGCAGGCCGACCTGGACAACCTCTCTGGTGGGCGCTCGATCCTCGGCGTGGGGTCTGGCTGGTTCCAGGCCGAGTACGCCATGATGAACCTCGACTTTCCCGGAATCGGTCGTCGCCAGAAAGACCTGGATGAGCTGATCGAGGTCGTCGATGGGCTGTGGTCGGGCGCTCCGTACACGCATCATGGCGAGACGTTTGATATCGACGGCATGCAGATCGATCCGCCACCCGCGCGACGGCCGCCTGTGCTGGTTGGCGGCAGCGGAAAGAAAGGCACGTTGCGTCAGGTTGCTACCTGGGGCGATGCCTGCAATGTCAACGAGGCGGCGAAGTTGAATGTGCCTGGCGCGACCGATGCCGAGCGGTTCGCCCAGGTGGCGGAAATCTACGCAGCGCTCGACGGGCATCTCGACGATCTGGGACGCCCGCGCAACGAGGTGCTGAAATCGCACTTCACGTCCATGCTCGTGCTTGCGCCCACACAGGCGGAAGCCGATGCGCGCGCCGATGCCATCGATACGTCGAAATCGACCTCTGCCGGCGCACGCAGCAATGGGCGCTCATTTCTGGCGTCGGCTTCGGTCGACCGCGCCGTTGCCTACTATCAGGGGCTGCGGAACGCCGGCGCGCAGTACTTCGTCGTCCAGGTCGAGCAAGACGACACCGAAACCATGTTCCTCCTCGCCAACGCGGTCATGCCAAACGTAAGTTAGGAACCACCCAACAGTCAGCAAGAACGAATCGACCACTGTTGCTCGGCTGGCTCGGAACCGTACACTTGCCAGTTGCCAGTTGCCAGTTGCCAGTTGCCAGTTGCCAGTTGCCAGTTGCCAGTTACCAGTTGCAAAAAACGAGCGGCTGCAATTGCAACCGCTCGTCATGCATTCGATACCCTGGCCATGTCGACTACTCGTACGACACGTCTGGCCAGCTTTCTTCGACCGATCTTGCCCGGTCCAGCAGGGGCGTGATCCCCAAAAGAATTGCAATCAGCATCAACACCAGTATCAGTTCCATTATCTCCGTCCTCTCACGCTACCGGCGGTTTAGCCGCGGGCCTCGGTCATGCGTCGCTGTGCGAACCCTGCGCGAACCGCATCGGACAGGAAACGTGCCGTTGCCTTGATGCCACCGAACCAGCTCAGTTCGCTGATCTGGCCGGTTGCCTGCTCCCGAGCCATCATGCGGTGATGATGCAGCATCATCTTGCGCTCCCGCTCGAGACCGATCTCCCGCGCCACCATCGACGCCCGCAAAATATCGTGACCACCCATTTTCGTTTCTCCTTATCTCCTTTGCGCCGGTTTCAAATACTCGGCGCGCTCACCTTAGGTTTGGAGTTGGGACCCGGCGTGTCTCGCGTCATCTAGTGGATTCAGCTCCGGCCTGCCTTATCTGCCGGTTCTGTTTCCGTGCGAGCCCCGTGTCCGCTCTCACACCACCATCATCCGCCATTTCCAGCGTGATGACATCGGCAGAATTGCGGATTCCTTGCGTAGATCGGTATGTACGACCTACGTAGATTGGCGTGGAGAGCCCACGCAGAATGGTGTAGGTACTGCGTCTGGCGCTATCGCTCCCGATACCAGAACGACCCCCGCAGAATCGGGACGAACCCCAATCGTTCGTAGACGGAGCGGCCTTCGTCGCTGGAGAACAGCACCGCGGGCCATCCCAGCTCTGGCCGCGCTGCCGCCTGGGTGACGGTCAGCCCGAGCCCCTTGCGCCGTGCCTGGGGCAGCGTTGCCACCATGATCACATCGACCACCCCCTCATCGGCCATACTCCCGGCCCCGGCCACTGGCTCGCCGTCGAGGTAGCCAAGCCAGGCCCGAAAACGGGAGTCATCGATGATCCTCTGGGGAAAGAGCGAATGGTCCGGCATCCTGCGCATGTCGTCCATGTCGAAACCTTCGATCATGACGCGCTCGAACTGGATCAATTGCTCGATCGACGAAACCTGTTCCACGTGAAGATGCCCGGTGTCGATCACCGGGGTAAAGGGGCTCCGCAGCTGTAGCGGGGGATGGCCAGAAAGCGTCCAACCCCACGGACTCAGGTCAGCCGTCGGCAGCGGGGAATAGACCACGGCATAGCCAGTCGCTCCCGGCGTGCCAAAGACCGCTTCCAGCTCATCCATGGTCTTGGCAAGCTCCGTGCCGAAGAGCGGTTTCCGCAACAGCGCAAGATTCACGAACGTGGCTGGCCGGCCGGTATCGACTGCCAGAAAGCGATCGGTAGAAACGATGGTTGCGCCGTGCAACTCGCCGAGGAGCTGCTGAAACGCGCTTTGGGAACGCAAGAACTGTCGGAGAATGGTGTCGTGCGGCGGGGCGTCGGCTTCCCATCCGGTGAGCGGACCCAGGGAAGCACCGGTGGATTCGGACATCGAGGCGGCTCCTGTCGATGTTGCTGACGTGACGAGTTGCGCTTGCCAACATCCTAGCGTGTTCTGCTGTAATTGAGAGCGGGCGTACGGTCGAAGCGGGCCGCGCCGGAGGAATCTATGCGCATTCGTTGTTGGTTGATGACGTTGACTGTGCTTGCCGCGCTGTTGGCTGTCCCGGTGAGCGGGCAGGAGGCGACACCTACCGTTGCCGTTCCTGACCCTGCGCTCTGCACCCTAAACCCGCTCACGCCTGCGGACTTGCAGCGCATCGAGGACGCCGAGCTCGGACCGTTTCCAACGACAACGCCAATCACGGGAAACATCACGTTGCCCGATGGCGAGGAGCTCTTTTCTTCCGAACGGGAAGAAGTCGAGAAGGATCTCATCCGGGCGATTGCCTGCGTCAACACCGGTGAGCCGCTCAAGGCGCTGGCCGCCTATACCGATACCTGGATTGCAGCGTTCTTGCTCCAACAGGGTGGACTCGACGATGAGTTGATCGCCGGGTTGCAGGTCGATCGATCGCTGCAACCCGAGAACTATCTCCAGATCCAGTTCTTCGGCGATGCAGCTCGCCTCGGCGATGGCCGGGTGGCCATCGTGGTCGTGGGCGAAGATCCGACTGACGGCGCCGGCCCGCGGCCGCGCCTCTTCATCATGTCTGAAGTGAAGCCGGGACGATTCCTGATCGACGAAGTGGTTCCAATCGAAGTCTGAATCGAGATGCGAAACGTGGGCGGCCAGAACGGCCGACCACGCTCAAGGTCGATACGAGTTGGCGCCGTCGGCTAGTCGAGAACCGGCTCGTAGATAACGATACCAGCGTCCATCGGCATCGCCAGCGCCAGCTTGCCATCGCGGATCACAAAGCTGGTGACCTGGGCGAGATTCAGGGCATACGCCGTGTCCTGGGAATCGTCGCCACAGTGCATGCGTGTGGTTGCCAGCATCATGGTGATCTGGCTGCCATCGGTGGTGTAGCTGCCGAACGCGCGGTTGCAGTCGATCTGCCCAACAACGGAGCCGTCCGGTGAAAAGCTGAGGTAGTAGTCCTCCGGATTGTTCGGCGTGACGACCGTGTCATCGCTCATCTGGGTTTCAGACCACTGCCACACGACACCGGTGATCGCGGCATCGAAGGTCAGATTCGTTCCATCAGCCGTGGTCAGCACCAGCATATCGCTCGCGCCGCTCTGGTCGATTTCCCAACTGGTGACCGATGTCAGCGCGTCGATGAACTCGCCGCCCCGGCCACCGTCCGGGCAGAGCATGAGCGTGGTCCCGAGCGGGCCGAGCGTCACGCTGGAGCCATCCATTTCATAGCTGCCGAAGCCACCATTGCAATCCGCGCGGAAACTGAAGCCGCCGTCCGGAAGGAACTGCACCCAATATTCGCTTCCCAGCGTGATCGCATCTGCTCCGGGTGTGCCGGAACTGACCGTGGGCAGGAAGTCGTTCGACTCCCACACGATCGGCGGAATTCCACCGGCTGCCGCGGGCGATGCGACCGGCGATGCATCTTGCGCCATCGCGCCACCGAATGTGCTCACCGCGGCCATCAGGGCCAACCCGAGCGTTGCAACCAATCGTTTCATGCAATGAACCCCCTTGTGTCACCTATCCAGTTTCGAGAGCGCGGGCATCTGCCGTGTCTCCGCGCTCATCTGATAGAACGCCAGAACGGGATCGACGGTTCCTCCAGTATGACGGGTTCGCATCCGCGTCGGCAGCTTGGCCCAGAACGTTCCGCTCGTGCGGTCGCTACAATTCGCGATTGTGTTTGTTCGGACCGGACGATCTGTTCGGCTGCCCTGTTCTCGAGGCCCCATGACCAATCCGACCATTGCCATCGACCGCCCCGTTCGCGTGCGTTACGCCCCCAGCCCGACCGGGCTGCTTCATGTCGGCGGCGCCCGCACCACGCTCTTCAATTGGCTCTTCGCCAAGGGAGAAGCGGAACGGCTCGGGTTTGGCGGAACCATGATCCTCCGTATCGAGGATACCGATCGCAACCGGCTGGTCGAGGGCGCCACCGAGGGCATTCTGGAAATCCTGCACTGGTTCGGCGTCGATTGGGACGAAGGCCCCGATGTCGGCGGCCCACACGGACCCTATGTACAGAGCGAGCGGTTGGCGCTCTACCAGCAGGGCGCGCAGCAGTTGATCGATTCGGGAAACGCGTATCGGTGCTTCTGCAGCCCGGAGCGACTGCAACAGCTGCGCGACGAGCAACGCGAGAAGGGGCTTCCGCCTGGATACGATCGCCATTGCCGCCATCTTTCCCAGGCGGAGATCGACGAGAAGCTCGCTGCGGGCGCGACCTTTGTCGTCCGCTTTGCTATGCCGCGTGAGGGCACGACCCAGGTCTACGATCTGATCCGCGGCGAATCGACCTTTCAAAATGTCAACCTGGAAGACCTCGTGCTGCTCAAGTCCGACGGCTATCCGACCTATCACCTGGCCAACGTCATCGACGATCATGACATGGAGATCACCCACATCATGCGCGGCGAGGAGTGGATTCCGACCGCGCCCGTGCACATTCGCCTCTATGCCGCCTTTGGGTGGGACCCGCCGGCGATCGCGCACATGCCGCTGATCCTGGCGCCTGGCGGCGGCAAGCTGTCGAAACGGCATGGCTCGACCGCCATGGAGGAGTTCCGCTCCCAGGGATATCTGCCCGAAGCGCTGATGAACTACCTGGCGCTGCTCGGTTGGAGTCTCGACGGCACGACCGAGATTTTCTCGCGGGACGAACTGCTCGAGAAATGGTCGCTGGAGCGAGTCAGCCCGTCACCTGCGACGTTCGACTATGACAAGCTCCGCTGGTTCAACCAGCAGTACATCAACCATGTTCTCGATCTGGACGATCTGACCGCGCGGGTCGTTCCATTCCTCATCGAGGCCGGGCTCGTGACCGACACCGCGCTCGATCCGGCCAGCGGCGAGTATGCCCGGGTGCGCGAGGTGACTGCTGTGCTCAAGGACCGGCTCGTGCTGTTGAGCGACGCGCCAGAACTCATGTCGTTCTTCGTCAGGGATGAACTCGATCCCTACGACCCCGCGCTGCTGATTCCCAAGAAGACCGATGCCGCGCAGGCGCTGGCCGCGTTGCAGGGATCGCTGGCGGTGTTCGACGCTGGCACGGTAACGGACGAAGCTGCCACCGAATCGTCGCTCCGCGCGTTGGCCGACCAGCTTGGGCTCAAGGCCGGGCAGCTCTTCATGCCGATCCGCGTTGCGGTCACCGGCCGCACCGAATCGCCAGGACTGTTCGAGACATTGCGCGTCATCGGCGATGATCGGGTCCGGGCTCGGGTGCGCGCTGCCATCGCTGCCCTCGAGGCAAGCCAGTAGCCCTGGAAATGGAGGCGCTGGTGAATCGACGCGCATTCCTTGCTGGCGCACTGACCGTTGGATTTGCGTCGCGCATGACTGTGGCGGTGGCGGCCACGCCAGTCGCCACTCCAAGCGGATACGCGCATGCGGAATGGCTGGCGGATCCCGCCTGGCTTGCTGCCCATCTCGGTGAGGAGTCGCTGGCGGTCATTGCGCTTGCTCCACCGGACGAGTTCGAGCAGGGGCACATTCCGGGCGCGGTGCAGGTCGATTGGCCCGACCTCGCATTGACCGAATCGGCGCGAATCGACGATTGGCGCGACCAGATGGAAATGCTCGTGACGAAACTCGGGATCGAGCGTTCCGACACGGTGGTCATCTACGACGGCGGAACGATCTACGCTCCTCGACTTTGGTGGATTCTGTATCAGTTGGGCCATGCGGACATCCGCATCCTGAACGGCGGTCTGCCTGCCTGGACGTCGTTCGGTGGAGAACTGGAGACTGGCGCCACGACGCCGATTGCCGCGCCGGAGCCATACGTCGGTCAGCCCGATGACGCGGCGATTGCCACGGTCGATCAAGTGGTTGCCGCCCTCGACGACCCTGACACTGTGCTCGTCGATGCTCGGACACCGGACGAATACGCCGTAGGGCACATTCCCGGCGCGGTCCTCTTTCCCTTTACCGATGTTGTCGTGGACAAGCAACCACCTCTATGGAAACCGGCCGAGGAGTTGCGCGCCGCGTTTGCGGCCCTCGACGTCACGCCGGACAAGCGCGTAATTCCGTATTGCTCGACCGGTGTTCGCTCCGCCGCGCTCTATTTCACGCTGCGCCTCATCGGGTACGAGGAGGTCGCGCTCTTTAGCGGGTCCTACGCCGAGTGGACCGCCGACCCGACACGTCCTGTGGAGCAAGGCGCGGGAAGCTAGCTCTCGGGACGAGGGAGCGGGAACGTCCACTGACCCAACGGGTCACTCTACCGCCGCAACATCGCTATCGAGATGGTATGGCACGCTGGTGACGACCGTGCCAGGGCGGAAGAGGAGCGCGGCTTTCAAGCGCAGCGCCGTCTGATTGTGCAGGATGTGCTCCCAGAGGTGATGAGCCACAAACTCCGGCAAGACCACCGTGATGGTGTCTCCCGGGCGTTGCCGTTCGACTTCGTCCAGATAGCTCATGAGTGGACCGATCAGCGCGCGATAGGGCGATTCGATCAGGATGAGCGGAATATCGGTGCCGATCTGTTCCCATTTCTTCTGGAACTCGTCCAGTTCCTCGCTGTTGTCGCTGACATGCACCGCCGTCACGTTGTCCGAGATCGAGCGGGCGTAGGCAAGCGTTTGCCGCGCCACGCGGTTGAGCTGTGAAACTGGCACGATGACGGTGTGGTGGATGTCGCGCGGATCGAGCGGAGTGGAAACGGCGAGCTCGGCCGCAGCCCGGTTGTAGTGCTTGTGGATCCCCCGCATCAGCAGAATGAGCATGGGGATGATGATGCAGATGATCCAGGCCCCGTGGGTGAACTTCGTGAAGACAACGATCACGGCCACGATACCGGTGACGGTTGCTCCGACCATGTTCACAGCCAGACCCATTTGCCAGCCTGGCTCCTTCTTGCGCACCCAGCGGACGCACATACCTGTTTGTGAAATCGTGAAGGAGAGGAAGACGCCGAGCGCATAGAGCGGAATCAACCGCTCGGTTTCGCCGCCGAAGATCGAGAGCACCAGACTCGCCATCAGGCCAAGGGTCACGATGCCGGTGGTGTACGCCAGGCGGTCGCCACGATATGTGTACTGGCGCGGGATGTACGAATCGCGCGCCAGGAAGTACGCCAACCGGGGAAAGTCGGAATAGGCCGTGTTTGCCGCCAGCACCAGAATTGCCATCGTGGTGAACTGAAGATAGTAGTACGCGGCGTTCGTGCCACCGAAGACCTGCCGGGCAATCTGGGAAACGACCGTTTGGTAGTTCGGTTCGGCTTGATCGAGCGGCACCGCGCCATATTGATGGGCCAGAAACGTGATGCCGGCAAAGGTGATCGCCAAAATGGCGATCATGACGGTCAGGGTCTTGCGTGCGTTGACATATTCGGGTTTGCGGAAGGCGGGCACCCCGTCCGAGATGGCCTCTACGCCAGTCAGCGCGGCGCTCCCGGAGGCGAATGCGCGCAACATGACCAATGCGCCCACAGCGCCTAGCCCAGCGCCTTCGGCTTCCGTCAGGACGGGGTCGTGTACGGGGAACCCCGCCGCGGCGTTCCGCACGAACCCGATGCCGAGCATGGCAAAGATGCCCAAGAGGAAGAGATACGTAGGAATCGAGAAGATGGTGCCTGATTCGCTCAGGCCGCGCAAATTCACCGTCGTGACGAACAGGATCAGCAGGACACCAATCAGCACCCGATGCTCGTTGAGTTCGGGCAGCGCGGAGGACATGGCTGCGACTGCGGCTGCGATGCTCACGGCAACGGTGAGGACGTAGTCCGTGAGCAGCGCTGCTCCCGCCGTGAGCGATGGAAGCTCACCCAGGTTGTCCTTCGCGACGATGTATGCGCCGCCGCCTTGTGGATACGCCTTGATCGTCTGTCGGTACGAGATGCCCACGACGATCAGCAACGCGACGATGGCCGCGCCGATGGGAAGACTCTTCGAGAGCGCCAGCAAGCCACCGGCGACGAAAAGCACGCGCAGGATTTCCTCGGTGGCGTAGGCGACGGACGAGAGCGCGTCCGACGAGAGGACGGCCAGTGCTTTGGCATTGGACAGCCGCTGGTGCTCGGCCGAGGCGGTCGTCATCGGCGCGCCGATCAGGACGCGCTTGATGCGACGCCAGCCGCGACCTACCGGGCCGCGCGCTTCGGATGCATCCTCGGTGGCGACCAGGTGCCCTGGACCTGCTCGATCGAAATCTTCCGTCTTCTGCCGGACGACGCGCACATAACGGTCGCCGATGTGGGAGCCGAGCACCTGTTGCTTGCCGGTGAAATCGCCCTGGAGGCGCGATTCCGGCTTGCGGAACGCCGGTTCTGGCCGGTACGGATCCGCAGGAAGGTTCAACCCGGCTGGTTCTCGTCCGGGATCTCCTGAGGGCGACTGTCGCTTTGGTTTGTAGACGGTTGGGCGTCTTGGCGGCTGCTTGCCGTCCGTGGCGTCGGAACCCGCCGGTGATGAGTTGGGGGAAGTCGGATCGGCGCCCGACGGCATAGTCTGTTCCTTCGGCGCGCGGATAATGAAACGTTCAGCTTCGGCGCCGGTGCGGAATGATAGGGGATAGCCCGGTTGGACGTGGTATGCTCGGGATGCCCCGCGCGGATCCTTGTTGCATTCCCCGTTCGCGCCCGCCACGCCCTGGCCTTCTGGCACTCCCGGACTGCGTTGCGAAACGATCTGCGCGCTGCGGCGTTCATACAAAGAGAGGTCGGTTTCCCGGTTGCAGCCGGGCTACTGAATGGACGGCACGCGAGCTGGCGCGGCCGATTCCCCCTCGACCAAACCCCGCGGGAGGTTCCATATGAGGCTGGTTGCGTTCGGACAAGCGCGCATGCTTCGATTGCTCATTGTGCTGGTGGCCGTGCTGGCGACGCTGCCATCGCTAACGAACGCCCCTCCCGCGTCTGCGCAAGGCACCGCCACCATCGAAATCACCAATATCGACGCCGGCACCGGACTTCCCGCGCCCTTCACTCGTTTCCAGGTCACAAGTGAGAGCGGCGTGATCTACGGCCCTTTGGAAACCGACCTGAACGGCTATGTCGCCTTTGCCGTTGACGTCGACCCGCAAGGCAGCAGCTTCACGGTGATCGAAGAAACACCGCCTGCCTGCGCTACGGCCCCCGAACCGCAAATCACCGATCCACTCCTGGCTGGCGAGACGGTCTCGCTCTCCTTCAGTACCCAGGACAATCCAGACTGTGGGCTCGGGGCCATTGCGCTCTACGCCATGTCCTGCCCCGACGGATTCACTGGCCCGGCTGATGACTACGGTCCCTGGCGGGACGGTTGCACCGGCGTCGATGACGGCACTGGTTTCACGATCACCTCGATCGCTACTGGCCAATCGTGGAATCCTGTCGCCAGCATGTATGGCATCCCCGGACGCGCCCCGGTGGTCGGGTTGCCGGCCGGGGACTACACCATTCAACAAGACGACAACGCCGCATCGTCGGTGTTCTGCCTCGTGTACGACACCGCCAACTACCCGACCAGCCCGGAACCGTCGTCGGTCGTTCCAATAACACTGTCGAATGGCGTCGGGACGATTTCGCTCAACGGAAACCGCGTTTCGTGCGATTTCTTCACCGCGCCGGGCGGCCCTGTCCAAGCGGAGCCGACTATGGAAGCGGTGGAACCCGCGGCCACTTCGACCCTGGATATCCACATTGCCGAGTGTCCCGCCGGGTATGTGCCGGCCGAGACGATCTATGACGATTGCCATGGCAATGGCGTGGCGGGCATCCCGGTCCAGCTCAGCTCGACCAACGGATTCAGCGGCACGATTGCAACGTCGCTGCCGGTCTTGCCAGGACCAGGCGTCGCCAGCTTCACCAGCTTGGCGAACGGGGCCTACACTGTCGGCGCCAGTCTTGCCGATCGCTCCACGATCAGCGCCTATTGCTCCGACGATGCTTTCGTCGAGGTTCCTTCCGCGTTCGATGACGCGACCGGCACGCTGGCGCTCGACCTGACCGGCGGCCAGGTGGTGACGTGCGATTGGTACGTCACGCCGATTCCCGTAGAGCCGGCGGCCGACGACGCTTCCATCGAAGTCCACACGCTCTTCTGCCCGCCCGGTTCCAATCTCGACGCGCTCTATGACACCTGCCACGGTGACGGGATCGGAGGGATCACCGTGCAGATCCGGTCCGAAGGCGGTCTTGCCGGCGAAGGGCAAACAGTGGTGCCCCAGGTTCCTGGCCCCGGGGTGATCGATTTTTCAGACCTGGCCGCGGGAAGCTATTCGATCGAGGCGTTCTATTCGCCGGTGGCCGATCTGTCGAGCGCTGCGGTGGTGGTCTATTGCTCGATGGCCGATTCTGATGAACCCGTCCCGGTGAGTTTGCAAGACAACGCCATTGCCTACGTCGAGCTTGCCGCGGGGATGGGCATCGTCTGCGATTGGTACGTCGTTCCACAACTGGATGCGTCCACCACGTTGCAGGTCACCAGCTACCAGTGCGCGTTCAACATGGTCGCGGACGAAACGACTCCGAGAAACGCGTTCCTGAACGCCTGTGTGCCCAGTACCGGGACGACACAATTCACTCTGACGCCGGTCGGCGCGGAGAGCGTGACCCTCACAACAGGATCGGCCGGGGTTGGGACTGTGCTCTTCGAGTCGTTGCCGAGCAATACCTACGGTCTCGTCTCCAGCATTCCGGGCGACTTCAACGATGCCTACGTCTTTTGCGGTGTCGAAGGTGGCGAGCTGCCCTACGCCGGTCACAACAGCGTGCAGCTTGCCATCGATGCGAATCAGCCCTCGTACCTCTGTCAGTGGTTCAACGTTCCCTACAATGCCAGTGGGTATTCGGACACCCTCACGGTGACGAACTACCTTTGCCCCCCTGGAACGACAACCAACTACGCCGCTCGTTGCGGCAACGCTCCCCTGGCGGGGGCGACCGTGCTGGTCGATCGCAACGGTTGGGACGAACTGGATGCGTTGACCGATGCGCAGGGATTCGCTGCGTTCGAAGGGCTGATTCCGGGAACCTACACGATCACCAATCTTCCTCCCTCCGGGACCAATGTGGCTGTCTACGTCGTTTCCTGCGTAGCCGGGGGACAAGCCTTCGCTTTCGCCTATCAGGACCAGCAGAGTATGAGCGTCGTGCTCGAGTTGCCGGGTGGCGTCGATGTCGATTGCGCCTGGTACAACATTCCCCCAGGGTCCCCGACGGTAACGCCCGGCCAGAACTCCGGCTCGATCACGGTGCACAAGTTCCTCTGCCAGGGCAAATCGATCTCCCAATACAACTGGGAAACAGACTGCGTGGCGGAATCCGCGCCGGTCGGGTTCTCGCTGGCGACGGCGTCCGGAGCGCCGATCGCGGTGGGATCGACCAACGCCAGCGGCGTACTGACCTTTACCCATCTCGCCAATGGCGCGTACAACCTGGACGAAACGACCGGTGACTGGTGTCATGCCGAAGCGGACCGGGTCGATTCGGCTGGCAATGTACTGGTCCAGAGCGGTGGCGAGAACCACGTCTACATTTACAACTGTTCGTTGCAGAGCGTCGACAATTTGCCCAGCACCGGGACAGGGCAGACAGGCGTTGCTTCGCGCGTGCCGTTCGACGATGACAAGGCGTGGCAACTGCTCTTTGCCGCGATTGCGACATTGGGTATTGCGCTGGTCGTGCGGCATGGGCTGCATCAGGCGGCTGTTCAGCACAGAGAGGCCACGGACGACGCAGCCAGATCACGCAGAGGGGACGAGCCTGCGCGTTGACCGGCCTGGCTGGTCGCAGGCGGACGCGGGCAGCAGAGTCGTTTCGATGGGCCGGTTCAGTCGAGAGAACGCGAATGCGAGCTGGGATCATCCCAGCTCGTTTCTTTTCGGTTGGGGAACTGGAGCCCTGGCTGCAGACGATCGGTGACCTCCGAAGAGTGGGTTCGCCGCAGATGGTGTGGTACTCGAGGATTCTGACCGGAAACTGGGTGTTGTAACAACTGCGCCTCGGCGTAAAGCGCGCATGCGGCTATTGCGCGGCCAGAACGTACATGCCAAGCAATACGCAATGTGGCGGAAAACATTGCAAAGGTCATTTCCGCTGCAGGTAGATGGTTGATGGTGGCCGAGTTCGTTGCAATCGGTAACCAATATCGAATTTTCGGATTTGTGTATACAACTGCTTGCAATTTCGCGTAGAGCCTGCTAAAGTGCGCAGCTAGCCGAGAATTTGCCACTGGTCCGTACCAGTGGCTGAGAGCAGCATACCGCCTCCTGCGTGATTTTCCGGAATGACGCGGGGTGGCCGGACCGGCCTGCTTGTGCCGCGTGGCTGGTGTTGCAAATTCGAACGACTGCCGGGAAGCATGTGTATGAAGACGCCGAAACTCACATTCACAAGAGTCATTCCGCTCTTGTTCGTCCTCATTGCGCTCGCGGCTCCCGTCGCTGGGCCGGTGATCACGGGGACGAATGGCGCCAGCACGAGCGTGCTCGCTCAGGACACGCAGGATCGCGATGGGGACACGATCGTCGACAAGGACGATCTCTGTCCCGACGACGCGTCCAATCAATGCGAAGCTGCGCTGGCGAGTCAGCAAACGACTGACTCGCAGATTCAGGTTCAGGAAGACGTGCCCCAGGTGGTCGATTCCGATGGAGACGGCATTGCCGACGGAATCGACGAATGCCCCAACGATCCGACCAATCAGTGCACTGCGCCGGCCGATACCGATGGCGACGGAATTGCTGACGATATCGACGAATGCCTCAATGATCCGACGAATCAGTGCAACGTACCGCCTCCGCCGGCCGATACCGATGGCGACGGAATTGCTGACGATATCGACGAATGCCTGAATGATCCAACGAATCAGTGCAACGTGCCGCCTCCACCGGTCGACTCCGATGCAGACGGGATAGCCGACATCGATGACAACTGCCCGGCCGTGGCAAATCCGGACCAGGCCGATTCGAACAGCAATGGCACTGGCGACGCCTGCGATACTCCGGATCCGACAGCTGTTCCAAACGATTCCGACCTCGACTCTGTTCCGGACGATATCGACAACTGCCCCAATATCTCGAATATCGACCAGGCCGACTCCGATGGGGACGGTGTGGGCGATCTCTGTTCGGAAGAGCCACCCGTGGGCACGTCGACCTCGGGCGATCTGAATACGACGACGCCAACCGCCACCTCCACCCCGACTCCGGATGAGATCGTGCAGGCGGCCGACACTGCGCCGCCGCCGGCGAACTCCGTGCAGATCGGATGCGCAGTGAGCCTGTCGGATCCGAACAGTCGCCGCGTCTCGGCACTCGTGCAACCAGCGGCCGGATGGACTGTCGATCGCATCCAGGTCACCGTCTATGCGCTCGACAACGTGACCATAGTCGATACCGTCAACTTGACCGCTCCGCCACCTATTCCGTTGCCCTATTCGCAGGCTTGGGGATATGGCGCGTATGGCGGAATTGGCGTTTCGGCTCGATACGTGGCCAACGATGGAACCACACCGAGCGTGACGTTCAACCTGCGAGGCACCTGCGCTCCGGAGCCGACCGCGACGCCAACCGCCTCGGCTACCAGGACGGCTACCAGCACGCCGACGAATACCCGCACGGCAACGCGCACGGCAACTGCCACGCCGACGGCGTCGAACACACGGACCATTACGCCGACCCCGTCGATTACCAATACGCCGACGGCCTCCAATACCAGGACAGCGACTCGAACCAGGACCGCGACTCGAACGAGGACCGCGACGCGGACCATCACGCCGACCCCGTCGATCACGCAGACGCGCACCATCACGCCGACCCCGTCGATTACGAACACCCCGACCCCATCGCGCACGCATACCGCGACGCGCACCGCGACGGCAACGCGCACCATCACGCCGACCCCGTCGATTACGAATACCCCGACCCCCTCGAACACACGGACCGCCACCGCGACGGCAACGTCGACCGCGACGAGCACGCCGACCAAGACCTTTACGCCAACGGTGACGCCGACCGCATCACTGCCAGATGGCACGCTCGAAGTCTTCTGCGGCACTGATGTCGGTGGGTTCAACTACAGCGTGATCGCGCAGGTGGTTGGGTCGACAAGCGCGCCAGACATCTATGTGACCAAGCTCACCTTCGACGGTAATTACGAGTACTCGTTCCTGAACGATACATACCTGTATCAGTTCAGCGGACCGTACGAGACCGTTTGGGCGCTAGCTGTCTACTACGACAACCAGGGTCAAATTTTCGGCACCGCCTGGGGCATGCTCATCTGTAACGCGACACCGGGTCCGACCTGGACGCCGACGAACACGCCAACGGTGACGAATACGCCGTCTCCGACAAGTACACCTTCGAACACGCCGACGAATACGCCGACGAACACGCCGACGAACACGCCGACCAACACGCCGACGAATACGCCGACCAACACGCCGACGAATACGCCGACGAACACGCCGACGAATACGCCGACGAACACGCCGACGAACACGCCGACGAATACGCCGACGAATACGCCGACCAATACGCCGACAACGCCGACGAACACGCCGACGAATACGCCGACGAACACGCCGACGAACACGCCGACGAACACGCCGACGAACACGCCGACGAACACGCCGACGAACACGCCGACCAACACGGCCACGAACACCCCGACGAATACGCCGGAGATTGTTCCGCCGACGTTGACGCCGTCGCGCACGGCCACCAAGACACCGGTCGTTCACAAGTCGCCGACTCCGTGGAAGACCCACACACCGGGTCCGCGACCGACAGGTACGGTCTCGCCAACGTTGCCAGGCACCGGTTCTGGAGGTGGCATGTTCGGCGGAACCAGCGCGCTGCTCCTCGTCATCCTCACCAGTGCGATCGCGCTCTTCGGACTGCACCTCCGCAAGATGCCGAAGCGCCGGAACTAACCGGCCACAGCACTGACCTTCGAGAAGGGCCGTTCCGACTATCGGAACGGCCCTTTTCGTTTACTTCCTGGCGCGCGGGTTCGATGTGGCGTCGTGGAATGTGTTGCGCAGCGGTTGGCTGCTGGCTTACGTCAGTTGAATCGAGGGGAAAACGAGAACGAGTGGAGATGGAGACTTGGTTGCCAGTCGGCGCTCGATATCTGCGAGCAGCGCGGCGCTGGCATCCCAGAGCGCCTGTGTATCGATTCCCATGCAGGCCGGCAGGAATCGTCCGAGCTTGTCCAGCCCATCCGTGAGCAAGAGCCGGGCGCCACGAAGGTTGCCATTGCTGGCATGGTGGAACCCCACACCGATCTGCAAGATACCCTGGTAGAGATCGCGGATGGGGCCGGTCTCCGCGTGCCACTCGTGCTCGATCTCTTCATGGCACTCGTAATAGAGACCCTCGTTGAAGAGCCGAATACCCTCCAGCACTCCCGGCGGGGGACTGGATGCGCAGGAAGCAAGACCAGCATCGATTTGGGCGATGAGCGGATCGAGCAGCGCGCGGGCTCGCGCCACGCTCTGCGCGGGATCTGGCTGCAAGGCCGACTCCAGAATCAACGGACCGTCAAACCCGGCTCCTCGCACCGCGCGCAGGATTGCTGACCAGGGTAGCGTGCCATCACCCGGCAGGAGATTGCCCGGACGTTTTCCGTCCTCATCGATGTCCCGCAGGTGAACGTCGAAGAGCCGTCCCTGCATCTGACGCAGCAGCAGCATTGGGTTTGCATGACTGGCAGCCGCATGGTGCGGATCGAATGCGAACCCCACGGACGGCGGCAACCGCGGACCGATTTCGATGAAGTCGCGCACCGTCGAGAGCACACCGGGCTCGGCATTTTCCAACGCCAACCGCAATCCTGCTGTCTGACAGCGCCGGTCGAGCTCGAACACCACCTCCAGCATCGGCTCGACCCCGGATTCGATTGGATACTCCTCGCGGATCGGACCCTGCCAGACGATCGTCTGCGCACCAAGCGTCACTGCGCCGTCGATAGCTGTGTCGAAGTTGCGCCAGGCGTCTGATACGACTGCTGGCTCGGGATCGAATGGAAGATGCATATCGGGTTCGAGATGGAGCGCCACGATCTCCACACCGGCGTCGCGGGCCGCCTGCCTGTAGGCGTGAAACGCATCGTCCGTGTATTGCCGCTGGTGATAGAGCATGACTTCAGCGTGGGTGAAGCCGAGCGCGCCGATCTCTGCCAGCGCCGCGGCGACCCCGAGCTGTGGATAAAACCCGTTCGTGGAACAGCCAATGAACATCCGGCTCTCTGTCCATTCCGCCGTGACCGCAACCCAATCGCCGCAGACCCGAGTTTGGTCAACGTGACCCGGTGTCGCCGAGGCGATTCTTGGAGATTGCGCAAATGCTACATATTGTGACGCACAGGCAATGGATGGTACCATCGCCCTTCGACTATTCGACCCGTCGACCCGTACCCGAGCGCCCTGGAAGATGACAGCAGACGCAAAGGCATTGCCGCGCCTCACTCGGCTCGAGCTGCACGGGTTCAAGAGCTTCGCCAACCGCACGACATTTCTTTTCGAACCGGGGATCACCGCGGTCATCGGACCAAACGGCAGCGGGAAGTCGAATATTTCGGACGGTGTTCGCTGGGTGCTGGGCGAGCAAAGTCACTCGCTGTTGCGCAGCAAGAAGACCGAAGACGTCATCTTCGCCGGGGGCAATGGACGCGCTCCGGGTGGATTCGCTGAAGTCACGGTGACATTCGACAACAGCACTGGCTGGTTGCCGATCGAGTTCTCAGAAGTTACCGTCACGCGCCGCTCGTTGCGCTCAGGCGAGAATCAGTTTCTCATCAACGGCCGCAAGGTCCGGCTGAAAGACATCCACCAACTCACTGCGTCGCTCGGGCAATCCTATACCGTCGTTGGCCAGGGCCTCGTCGATGCGGCGCTCAGCCAACGAGCCGAAGAGCGGCGCGGGCTCTTCGAGCATGCGGCCGATTTGGCTGGTCTTCAGATGAAAGCCAACGAGGCAGAGCGCAACCTCAACGATGCCCGAAACAACGCCGACCGCATCGCCGACCTGCTGGCCGAGGTCGAGCCCCGCTTGCGCACTCTGGAGCGCGCGGCGAAACAGGCGCGTGAATGGCAAGGCGTCCATGACCGGCTGAAATCGATCGAGCGAGCGTACTTCCAGGGCCTGTTGATCGAGATCGGAGAGCGCCTGGAGCGTGCCGAAACGGCTACCCAGATGGAGTCGACTCGTCTGGACACGGCACAAGCGAACGTCGATACCGCGCTCGAGCAGCTCGAAGATGCCCGCGAGTGCGCCCGTGTGGCCCAGGCCGCTTTCTCGCGCCAGAGCGCGCACCTACGATCTGTCTCCGAGCAAGCCCAACAACTCGCGCATGAGCGCGACCTGGCCGCAGAGCGGATCGCCGCTATCGATCGACGCCGGGAGGACCTGATCGAGGGCCAGCGCAATCTCGAAGAACGCGCCGCT